>NZ_PJBR01000147.1:0-5088 GCF_002863625.1 Pseudoalteromonas sp. MelDa3
CTGCAGTAAGTGATGATTATAAACTACAGCTAACACCTGATGAATACCTGCAAGGTGGGCCGTTTGCGCCTTTAAGTAATTGGCTTGATACTCACTTGGTTAAATTTGGTTTTTATCGCCCTTACCAACATGATTTAGGCGGCGTCGCACCTGAGCTTTGGCATATAAGCCATATCAAGCAATCACAATTGTTAGTGAATACGTTTAGCGAGCAAGTACTTTTTGAATGCATAAAAAATAGTGAACTACAGGGTAAGCAGGCAATACTTGATAACTTACCTGCTATTTATAAACGCTTTGTAACAAACGTGAGTCCACCATAAAAGAAGGTTAACTTAAATAATATTAAGCCTTCTTTTTATTTAAAATAAATACCAGCACAGCGCCTAATATTAAGGAGCTTGCAACTATAAACTCCATTGTTACCTGCTCTGATAAAAACAAGACCCCGGCAATGGCTGCAAGTACCGGCACACAAAGCTGCACAACAGCCGCCTGGGTGCTTTTAAGCAGCGGCATTGCCACATACCAAACACTGTAACCAATTCCAGACGCTATCGCACCCGAGGCACATGCAAGCAAAACCCCTTCAATACTCATATTTTTTAAATAACTCATACCAACAAGTAATAAAATAGGGATAGCCACTAAGCTTCTTATAAAGTTAAACCCCGTAGTACGCAGTGGCGATACGCACACTTTACCGCGAATACTGTAAATACCCCATGCCACACCACTGAGTGCCATAAGTGATGCACCTAATAATGAAGGTACAGCAGCAGATGGCAGCATTAAATATACAAACCCACCTAGCGCCACTATAAACGCGCACCACTGAAGCACACTCAACTGCTCTTTTTGATATATACCCCAGCCAATCATAGTGAGTTGCACGGCTGAAAACAAAATCAGTGCACCGGTGCCTGTATCTAGCTCTACGTATGCAATCGAAAAACAAAGTGCATAAACTAATAGGCTTATACTGCTTCGCCAGCTTCCTTTATCGCTTAAAATAGCGGGGTTAAAAGTGCCTTTTCGTTTTAAATTATGAGTATAAATAGCCATTATAATGCCCAAACACGCAGCACCACTGAGTAAGCGAATAACTGTAAAGTTCCAAGCATCTATATAGCCTTCGGCTAAAGCCATTCTGCAAAAAAGAGAGTTTGCAGCAAACGCAATTAAAGCAATGATTGTGTACAACGTAGCTTTCAAAAAAAATTCCTTAGCAATAAAAACGAATTACAGCGTTATTTCAATTAATCAACTAATTAACCTACTAAGCTCAAAATATTGTCATAAGCGCCTATAAAACCGCTTACTGAGCAGCACATTTAAACAGGATTGGTATAACTGTGCAAAGAGAGTATTTAGTTTTAATAAATTAGATCATTTATACTCAAATCTTAGCCGCATTTGCAAAATACGGTGTCTACAACACAAGATATCCTTTTAGTATTTTTCGTATACGACTTAGTGAATAGCAATTACTTCATTTAAAAAATTCATTTATCGTTACGCTTTAGAGATCATTGTATTCAATAAGACCAATAAAGTACCTTAAGCATTTCAATATTGTTACCCAACAAGAAAATTCACACTTTGTTCACCAATGTCATTTTATATTTCTTTATTAGCAGGCAGTTTTATTCTACGATTTTTTACAATATTTCACACATTTAGCTAAAAATAATATGTTAATGTATACAGGTGAATTGAGAGGAGTGCACAGTGCGCCTAAGTATAATTTTAAGCTTTTGTTGTATTTTAAGTGGGTGTAGCACAATGGGCTTTAATGACCTATTTAATGACTATGCCACGCAAATGACACCAATAAGAAATGCGATCGAGAAAAACAATATCGAAGAAGCGCAATCCCTTATTGCCAATAATAGCACCATGCACAGCAGCTACTTACTCAACCAACTTGAGCAAGCTCGCTTAAACGACTTTGCCAATAAGCCACAAGAGGCACAAAGTAAATTTGAGAACGTGTATACGCAAATGCAAAAAAAACGTGAAGCCGCCAAAATACAAGTAAGTGCGGGGCTTGAGCAAAGCAATGCGTTATTTACTAACGACTCAGCCATAACTTATGTGCCACCGGCTTACGAAATGAGTATGCTTCATAGTTATAAAGCACTTAACTACGTGTATAAAAATGATGTAGAAGGCGCTTTGGTCGAAATTCGCCGCGCTAATAAAGTACAAGTTGATGCACTAAGCGAAAATAAAACAGATGGCGACTCAACAGTTAAGGAAGCGCAGCAGCACTACCCTAGCATGGGCAATGTGACCAGAGACGTGAAAAATGGCTTTCAAAATGCCTACACATTTTATTTATCTGCTTTGCTTTACCAAAGTGCTAAACAGTATGACGATGCTTATATTGATTATAAAAAAGCACTGGCTATACAACCTAACAATATTTATTTACAGCAGGACGTAATGCGCCTTGCTAAAAAACAAGGGTTTGACCAAGACCTAAGCGAATTTAAAAAACGTTTTAGTGATGCACCCACTATTTCTGCAACACAAGGCGAAGTAATTGTTTTATTTGAACAAGGCTTAGTACCAAAACAAGATGAATTTAAACTGCGCTTACCAATTTATTCATCACGCGGCGATGCACGCTTTTACAGCCTTGCAATGCCAGTATATAAAGATAATGCCTATGTGCGCCGCCTTAATAATATAAACTTAGATGCACAAAGCTTAGAGCTGAGCCCATTAGTACACATTGAAGCACTTGCAGCAAAAACATTAGAAGATCAAATACCTGCAAAAGTAGCTCGTCAAGTGCTTAGGTTAGTAGCTAAAGAAAAAGTCCGTGCAGAGCTTGCACGCAGTGCTGGTGACGTAGGTAATATACTTGCCAATATTTATAATTTGGCTTCTGAGCAAGCTGATACACGCAGTTGGCTTACACTTCCAAATCAAATAAGTGTTGCAAGGCAAAGCCTAAACGCAGGTGAGCATTCTCTGCATATAGGCACACAAACACCTATAAATTTTACCATTAGTAAGCAAGGGTTAACGTTAATTTACTTAACCTCTATTAATAACTACTTTAATTATCACGTAGTTCAACTTTAGGGCCTATTGACCTTTCGAGGTTGAATTTACAGAAGTATGTTTGGTTTTTAGGCAAGGCAGAGCCTATGTAGTGTGGTTGTTCCCCATAAATAGGCGATAACGCAGCATAAATGCCAAACATGCGCTGCCCGTTGGGTTCGTCCTAGGAACGATTTACTCTTTGTTGCTCGGTTTTTACTTAGCCCACTAGGTTACAAACCTCGCGCCTCGATTAAATCGCCCTTAGATAAAATAAATTTTAATCCATAAAGGTCAATAGGCCTAGGAGCCATCATGAAATACATAGCGCCATTATTAGCAGTCTTAATGCTCAGTGCATGTTCCAGCAAACCGGTTACATCGGGTATTTCTGTTGAACAAAATAAAAACCAGTTTAATGAGCAATTACGTGTAGATAACCCAGAGCTTGGTAAAAAGCTGGCAATTACTGATGTAAAAACACGTCAAACCAACCAGTTAACCGATGTAGTAGTGACACTCTCGAGCCAGTATAAAAAATCACAGTATTTGCAGTATCAATTTAATTGGTTTGATAAAGACGGCTTTGTTATTAAAGGCAATCATTCACCTTGGCAAGCTCTCACCTTATTTGGTTTTGCAAAAACACAATTACCGGGCTTAGCACCTAGCTCTGATGCGGTTACCTTTTCTTTAGCAGTAAGAGAAGTGTCTACCGAATCACAAGAATTTAAAGATTAAAGGAAACAACCATGATCATCAGTAACAAATTTAAAACAGCATCAACTTACGCTTTAGTTGGCTTGAGCGCTTTAGTGTTAAGTGGCTGTGCTAATAAAGCCGTAGTAAGTTATGGCGATGCACAAGCAGTAGAAACGACAGATATTAATTTTGGTTCTACCGACTTACAAAAAGTAGCGAGCCAAATGACCGACTCATTACTCAGCTCACCTGTTGTTGGCACAATGACCGCTAATAAACGCCCTGTAGTATTTGTTGAGCGTATTAAAAATAAAACCAGCGAGCACATTGATACAGAATCAATCACCGATTCAATCTCAACACAAATGCTACGCAGCGGTAAGTTCCGTTTTGTAGATATGACCCGTGTTGAGTCAGTACGTGAGCAATTAACGTTTCAAAATGAAGATGCTCTTGTTAACCCTGCAACAGCCGTTGCATTTGGTAAACAAATTGGTGCGCAATATATGTTATATGGAAACTTATCAAGTATTGTTAAATCAAATGCCGATAAATCAGACGTATACTACAAATTTACAATGCGTTTAATGGATATGGAAAGCGGCCTAGTTGAGTGGGCAGACGAAACTGAAATTCGTAAAACTAAAGAAAAATCAACCTTTGGCTGGTAGCTAATACTAATCTGCTTATATATGGGGTCTATTTAACAATAAGAAAATTACGCTAGAGCTAGGCAAAAATTTTTGTATCTAGTTGTTCTAAATAAAAATTTTTAACGACGTTATAGCGCAATTTAATTCGTTAAATTGATCAAAGATTTATGCCGGTTGGTATAAAAGGAGCTAGTTATGAAAGCAATTACTCTAATTATGTGCGCTTTACTTACAATAAGCGCGCCTACGTTTGCTAAATACGAGCGCAATAAAGCAGTCCCTGTGCAGCAAGTTTTATTTGGTGACGTAAAATCGGTACGCAATATTACCGAACAAGAAATCATTCAAGATAAAAACAACGGCTGGAAAACCTTCGGCGGTGCATTACTCGGTGGCGTAGTAGGCAACCAGTTTGGTGGTGGTAGCGGCCGTACAGTAGCAACAATATTAGGTTCGGTAATTGGCGGCAGTGTTGCACATAATAGGCAGCAGCAAAGTCATTATCAGCAAAATCACTTTGTAGAGTTATTAATACAAGTTGAAAATGGCGACCAGTTTATGGTTGTTCAAGATCAGGACCAATCAATGCGTTTTAGCAAAGGCGATAACGTAAGATTAGTGTACTTGAACGACAACACAGTGCGTGTAGATAAAGCGTATTAAATAGTTATGTCTATTG
>NZ_PJBR01000148.1:0-5080 GCF_002863625.1 Pseudoalteromonas sp. MelDa3
TATTTTAAGGTAGGTACGCAGTAAATAATTAATCTATCCTTTTAAGCGCGTCCTCGCAGCGCAGAAATACAACTGGCAAGAATTACAAACCCTAGTGACACTGTAAACGCCAATGAAATCGTACTCATTAATGCGTGGCCATTTTGTGCTGAAAAGGTGCTGTCACCAAGGTAATAATGTACAATTAAGTTGATTAAGCTCATACCAAATAAATTACCAATAGTGCGCGAGAAGTTCATTGAGGAAGATGCGACGCCTAGCTCACTTTTATCTACAGCACCCATAATGGCATTATTGTTTGGGGTCGAAAATAAGCCAAACCCAACCCCTAATAATAACAACGAGCCGCTAATGTAAACTGTGCTTGAACTAATTGCTTTATACCTAATTTTATAAATATACTGCCTACAACGCCTTTATTCTAGATCGCCGATGAGATAATCAAGCATATCGTGTGTCTCTTGAGAATATTGTTTTTGTGCCTTTTTTGCACTAGCCAAAAAACTTTTAGTATCACCAACTTTGCCGTTATCAGGGTTAAGTAATAGCCACATTTTATGAAGCTTGTCACGCTGCTCTTCACTGGATATAACGGCTATCATGTCTATAATTGGCGTAATACTCGTTAGTTTAGTGTCACCTAAATATAAAGTTTGACGAAATTGGATGCGCGAATGCTCTTTAGTTAAACACCAATACCCTGAAGAATAGGCCTCATTTTCTTGTAACATATACTTTAATAGGGTGACGATGTTGAGCTCTTGATAAGTAACACCCGTATATTCAAAAAAGTCACATTTATAATCCGCGACGACATGTAAAATTGTGCCGCCTTTCTCTCGGTATATACTGATCGTATAGACGTTGCTTTTTTCAGGACTTATGAATACATCGTCTTCCTCAGAGTATATGTAAGATAAGTAATTCATTTTGAGATATTGAGTAAGCTCATCGTGCGTCATTGCCATTACGCATCCCCTAATAGTGTTAAAATTTGGTGGCCCATCAATGACTCTTCATCAATCAACTTTTCAGCAACGACTTCTAGTAATGAATAGTGTTCAATAAGTAACTCTTCAACTTCTTTTTCTGCCGTTTCAATCCATCTTTTTACTGCGTTTTGCGCATTCGCAAGTAAGTCACTCTCTTCAAAACGTGTGAGTAGGCCAACATTTAATGGCCCTACGGATGGCTCAATTCCCCCTTGATAAACTGCATGCATCGCCAACTGTGTGGCTTTTTCAATATCGTTACTTGCACCAGTGCTTATTTCATCAGCAGAGCCTGTGCACAGTTTTTCTGCAACTCTTCCGGCAAGGAGCATTTGTAGTTTGCGCATTATAGTAATTTTTGAGTAGCTCTCATATTCATCTGGCTGTCGTGTGGCGACAAATCCAAGGGCTTGATTACGAGGCTCTATAGTAATGAAGTCAATATGTTGTTTAGGGAATAAAAGGTGGTGCGCGACTAAATGACCGGCTTCGTGATAGGCTGTTTTACGCTTTTCGTCTCCGCTTAAAAACAAATGTTCAGAAGGAGAGCCATACCTCACTCTGATCATTGTTTTTTCAATAATCTCTTTAGATAGTTGAACATCATTTGATACCGCAAACTGTATCGCTTCTTTTAGTACCTGCTGAATTTCAGCAGGAGACATCCTTTGAGAAAGTGCAACCAGGTTAAGTAGTTCAGCATCAGTCCAGTACAAATTATGTTGTGAGGCGTATTGAGTGAAAAAGAGAGTACGTGCTTCTTTATTGGGTAAATCACAATAGATAGTCTCGTCAAACCGCCCAGGGCGGGTAATTGCACGGTCGAGTTTTTCAGGGTGATTTGTTGCAGCTAATACAAAAATCTGGCATTTATCATCAAAACCATCCATTTCGGTTAATAATGCATTGACTGTTTGGTTTGCATCTTGAGCGGCTCCTGAAGTGCCTGCGGTTCTCGCTGCAGCAATAGCATCTATCTCATCAATAAAAACAATAGCGGGTGCATATTTCCTTGCGGTGGAGAATAATTTTTTAATATTTTGTGTTGTTCCACCATGGTGTGAAGCTGAAAGTTCAGCGGCTGATACACTGAAAAAAGGTAAATCACATTCACCGGCAACAGCCCTTGCTAGAAGTGTTTTACCTGTTCCAGGAGGGCCTGCAAATAAGTAACCTGCGGGTACTGATATACCAAAATTATTCAATTTGGATGGTTGTTTTAACCATCCAATAACATCATTAAGGCGATTTTTAGCACGCTCGAGTCCAATGACGTCGGATAGTTTGTCAGTGGGAGCTGATTGAGAGAAAAAATCACTTTCACGTAGATCATTGGAATAAATAAGTTGTTGGGTATTCAAGTCATGAAAGGTTACTTCAATATCACCTGACGACTTCTCAACAGAGATGTTATATTTGAGCATTTGATTTTGATTACACATGCGAGTGAGCGAATATTCAGTATCAATGTAGAAATTAATCCGTTTAAACATACCTACCAACGCGTGTGTGACAGATACCGCATCTAAACTAAAGTGCTCTCTGACTTCTTCGTGATTAGCACTGTATCTTTTTTTCGAATCACTTATTAATTGATAAGAAAATAAAATTAGTTCAGGGTTTTTACTAGACATCTCATCAACTAGTTCAGCAAATCTATTTACATCCAGTGAATCAACATCAATTAATAGGCTCTGAGGTCTTAGCTTTTCAAGAAGGGGGGGGATGTCGCTTTTATTAGCGCACAGGGTAATGCTTTCATTGCTTAATGATTGGTTTATAGCGTCACAAACACGCTTATCATCATCTAATACTAAAAATACATTTTGACGCGCGTGGGCTAAATTATCACTGACATTCACATTAATAAAAATATTACTTTGTTCTTCGTCTAAGTGTGAAATTGATTTTTGTAATATGTTTGCTTGTATTTCAGGGAGTGAGTGCTCTATTTGTCGCATGGTAATTTCAGGCGCTAAACTTTTAAGTAAGAAACGTGAAAAACTCTCTGGCCATTTAAATGTTATGCCACCCATACCGAGGGTGTCGTGAATCAATACTTTTTCGACAGCCTTAATAAAGTGATTTACTTTTAAACCAGAAAATAAAGCCGAATAACCTTTTGATAGCCGGTTTACAAATTCAGGAGCAAGGCTTTGTCCTGTCTGACCATTCTTAGATGTACGAAGTACATCAAATACGTTTACTTGATGATGTTGGTTGTTTTTATTGAATAACTCTTGCCCTAAATTTGTCGTAAAAATAATAATGGATTGCGTAAAGTCAATTTCTTCTAAGCTGGTTGCATCTTCTGTATATCCAGAGTCTAGAATGGTTAACAGCGATTGAATTACATTCGGGTGTGCTTTTTCAACTTCATCAAAAAGTAATACTTGGCGAGGATTTATCCTTACTAAGTTGGTAAGTAAACCAAGCGAGGCATCAGTATATTGGTTACCCGAGCCAACTAATTTCTTTGTATCGTGCTCATGGGTAAAATGTTCCATATTAAACACATTGAATCCATAACCTGAACTCTCAACATCATTGAGTAATTCAGCAAAACGAGTGGCAGAATATGTTTTACCAACGCCAGAGGGACCAGCGAATGTATAAATCATTCGAGGGCCTTCACTACGATGTAAGCATGATGATAAATACCCCTGTGCGATACCTTCCATTGCCTTTTTTTGACCAATGATGCGATTACTCAACGCTTCTTGTATTATTTGTGATGTTTTTAATGATTTTACTGAGCGATTTTTACTGTTATTAATTGCTTTAAGCTCGTTAATAAACTCATTGTCTATTTCAAGTATCGATTTAATTAACAGGTTAGTATCGAGGACATTACCATCAAACGCTTTATTTAAAGATGATTCAATCAAAGGATTGAATCTAAGGTTAAATACAGGGCGTTTAGCTTCGCCATACCAGTTTGTCGTATTGCCCTTTTCAGAATCGAAAGTACGCACATCGACTACGTCCTCGATGTTCTCACGGTAATCATAGACTGGCTGTGGAAAAATAACTTGATAATGAAAACAATTGAGCTCAGCCGCTAAGGTTTCGAGCATGAAAGGGACGCTTAATATGGCTGAAAAAAAGATATCTGGCGAGACGCTATCTAGCTTTAATCGGGCATATTCATTATTTGAAATGCTCATATCTGAGTTTTTTAAGAGGTAGTTCGCCGTTGAAACAATGGTTATTTCATCAAATAATTCCCTAGTCTGTTTTGATAGCGAAGAGTAATGCTTTTTTATATCAAAAGGTGGCGGGGGAGTGTGCTTGATTGTGTCAACAGAGCTCGAAATGTGTGTCTCTTTGTCAAATAACCGAATTGTTTTATAAAGAGCGGGAAGAGGGGCTTTTCCATCGTAATCCTCAGAGAACAAGTAGCTCACCACCTGTTCAACAGATATAGTGTCTCCCTCTTCAGCGGCGTGTTTGCTTTCATATCGATGAGTAGTAACAAACTTAGTTATACATAAACTATCATTTGGTAGTAGTGACCCCATAACTTCATACATAGGAAAGCTAGTTAGTAGTAAGTTGACACAATTAGGATGGTGGAAAGTGATGTTTTTAGCTTCGAATCCAAATAATGAATCTTCCTGTAAAGTGAGCTCAAACGTTACAAGTTTATTGTCGAGAACGGTGTCTTTCAATGACCAGTTCAATATGGTTAGAATAAAAGGTATTAAACTGTCTGCGCCAGACAAATGAGCATAGTCTAAAACCTGTTCGTTATACGTTACTTTTTTACCGTGAAAGAAATCGCCTACTACATTATTAAAAGACATAACCACATTCCATTTTAGTTAATTTGAAGTGAGTAAAAGGTAACTTACTTCTACTGTATATTTATAACGGAATGAAAAATATAATGAAACCATTAATTTCAGTGTTTTTATAAATTAGATTCAAGCTGAAAAATATAATCATCTGAACGAGGAATAAAAATATGAGAAGCTCAATTTTCATTTAATTTCTAAACAGTTTAGTGGTAACAATCCTTTAAAAAAACATTGTCTTTAAAAAATGATGATGGGATTAAATCAGGTCTGCTTGTCTGATGGTTCAAT
>NZ_PJBR01000149.1:0-5057 GCF_002863625.1 Pseudoalteromonas sp. MelDa3
GGTTAAATCCGCTATAAATTAAAAGGCTTTGCTACCAATAGCAGGGTCTTTTTCATTTCCCCTGTAGGTAATAACTTAAAGCAATAAAATCAATTCCCTCTCTAAGCATTAACATGTCTTAGTATTTGTAAGCTTTTTTGCTAAACTAGCTCGCATATTAATAGTGAGAGTGTATTTATGTCGGGTGAGTTTCCACGTGCTGGTTTTTGGCGCCGTTTTGCGTCGTTAGTTTACGATACGTTAGCCATTATTGCGTTTGCGATGTTAACTGTAGTGCTGTATTTATTTGCAGTACAAGGGCTTATTTCTCTCGATGTAATTAGTTTAAATGGCGCAGAGGATGTATCTGCTTTTATTCAAAATTCAAATCTTCTTTCGGGTATTCGTACCGCTCTTTTAATTATTGTTACCTTAGTATTTTTTGGCTACTTTTGGACTAAAAGCGGGCAAACCATTGGCATGCGTGCATGGCGTTTAAAAGTACAAACTATTGAGGGTAATTTAATTAGCTGGCCGCAATCAATTATCCGCAGCGTTAGCGCTTTACTCGGTTTAGGTAATTTGGTGGTGTTAGTAGATTTTAAAAACAAAAAAGCACTGCAAGATTACATCTCTAAAACAGAAGTTATTGCACTTACTAAAGAAGAAAACAGACGTATTTATAGTGAGCTTAATTAATACCAACTTTTCAAATCGTGAGTTAAGCGGTAACTAAGCAGTAGTTAAAAAGCAAAAAGGGTGACCAGTGGTCACCCTTTTTAATGCTTTGAATAGGTACTCTATACCCGTTTATTCATCAAATATGTCGCAAAGCCTATAAATATAATACTGGGCAATACCGCACCTATAATGGCTGGTATTTGGTAAACCATAACTACAGGGCCAAATATTTCATTAGTTAAGTGAAACACAATCCCCGTTACAACACCCATAATAATACGTGCGCCCATAGTAACGGTACGTAGTGGGCCAAATATAAACGAGAGCGCCACCAGCAGCATTACCGCAACAGATACTGGCTGCATCAACTTACGCCATAGAGCAAGCTCATAGGTACTTGTGTCTTGTTCGTTTTGCTCTAAGTAACTTAAATACGACCAAAGCCCAGTAAATGAAAGTGACTCCGGTTTTACCGAAACAACCCCTAACTTTTCAGCTGTGAGTTGCGAAGGGTAAAACTCTTCTGGTAATTGCTCGGTTGTGGTTTTTTCGCTAGTAATAATAACCTTATTTACGTCACGAAGCAGCCAGCCTTCTTTTCGGCTCAGTGCATCTCTTGCTTTAGTAATTTGGGTAAGCTCTAACGATTTATCAAAGTGGTACATGTGTACCCCGTTGAGCCTGCCGTTTTCATCAACATCTTCAATATTAATAAAATTATTGCCGTCTTTAGCCCATACACCTTTTTGTGTATTAAACACATCGCCGCCATGTATTGCTTGGTTACGCATTTCTTTAGCGTGTAATTGCGCTTCAGGTGCACCCCATTCGCCAAGAGCCATCATGCATACAGCCATAAATATGGCAGTTTTCATCACAGAGCCAATTATTTGTAAGCGCGACATACCGGCGGCTTGCATCACTACCAGCTCACTGTTTGAGGCAAGTGCCCCTAAACCCGTTAAGCCACCAATTAGCGCAGCCATCGGAAAAAAAACCACTAAATCGCCAGGTATTGTGTAAAGCGTGTAAAGCATTGCAGTCATTAAATCGTAACTGCCGCGCCCTACCGACTTTAACTGGTCGATAAATTTAATTAAGGTGCTAATACCAACAAGTACCAACAATGCAAAGCCGGTAGTTTGTAAAATACTGCGGCCTAAATACCAATCAAGCGTTTTCATCATGAGCCTAACTCCCGCTTAGTTACTACGGCTTTAAGCCAAGCGCCCAGCGGTCGCCCTTTTATAATTAATAACCCACCTATAAACAAGGCACTTAGATGAATCCACCACAAGCCGATTGAAGGCGGGATTTTGCCATCTTCAACTGCAAATTTAGCGGCATTTAGTAAAATAAAGTAGCCTAAGTACAAGCTAATAGCAGGTACTAGTTTTGCAAATTTACCTTGTCGAGGATTAACCACACTTAGCGGCACTGCCAGTAAGGTAAGTAGTGGGATTGATAACGGAATAGCGAGTCGCCATTGCCATTGAGCAATAGATTCAGGAGTATTTATAGCCAATAATTGGTTAGTTGGCACAGCCTCTAATTTACGGCGTTGATGCTCTATTTCTTGTTCTCGTATTTGTACGCTATAACCATCAAATTCTGTTAAATTAAGTGCAGGCGTTGTGCCGTCTGTTTCGTAACGTTTTCCATCAGTAAGCACTAGCTGTTGCTCACCATTTACAGCTTCAACCACAACACCTTGCTGTGCATATACTAAGCGCGCTAGATTGCCTTTTTCGCTATCAGGTAACTGTGCAACAAATACCTTATTGAGCTCTTTGCCGCCTTTTTCAATATTATGAATAAACACCACGGCTTTTTCGTTACCGGTTTCTTGGAACCGCCCAGCTCTGAGTGCAGATAACCCTGCATCGGCTTTGGCTTGTTCTTTCAATTGATACTCTTGCTCGCTTGCCCACGGCGCTATATACATAGTCAATGCAGCGGCTAATATGGCAAGCCCAACGCTTGATATAAGCGTTACGCGCACAACATACCATTCACTTACGCCACAGGCTTTAAGTACGGTCATTTCGCTATCGGCGTAAATACGGCTGTAAGCCAAAATAATGCCTAAAAATATACTCAGCGGAAGTATTAGCGAGGCCAGTTGTGGAAGCTTTAGTGCAATCATCGATAGCACTAATTTAGCAGGAATGCTGCCCTCAGAGGCATCACCTAAAATACCAACTAACTTTTGTGACAAAAATATTGTCATTAAAGTTAAAAATACGGCGACCTGCGATTTTAAAACCTCAGCGGTCAAATAACGGAAAATTAGCAATGCTCGCCCCTGTTAAACATGGAATTTCACTACGATAGTGAGAATTGAATAGTTAAATAGCTATTTTACCCAATTAATACCGGCAAATAGGCTATTATTATAAGCCATCAAATTTAATTATCCTACCTAAGTGCACGATATAATGTTGCATTAGTAGCCCTTAAGCATATAAAGTTCAATTACACAGTAAGAGTCTAGGGCCTGTTTATCTTTCGAGGTTAAATTTGCAGCAGTACGTTTGGTATTTAGGCAAGGCAGAGCCTATGTAGTGTGGTTATTCCCCATAAATAGGCGATAACGCAGCATAAATGCCAAACATGCGCTGCCCGAAGGGTTCTGCCTAGGGGCAATTTACTCTTTGTTGCTCGGTTTTTACTTAGCCCACTAAGTTACACACCTCGCGCCGCGATTAAATAGCCCCTAGATTGAACAAATTTTAATCCTGAAAGGTCAACAGGCCCTAACAAAATCAGCTAAAATAAGAATTATCCGCACATAAGTTACGTAGATAAGACTAGAAAATACTTTTTTAGCCCCAACTTACTAACTTAAATGACTCAAAATCAGGAGTGACAATGGAATTTAACGTAAAAAGTGGTAGCCCAGAAAAACAGCGCAGCGCATGTATTGTGGTTGGCGTTTACGAGCCACGTAGGTTATCCCCCATTGGTGAACAACTCGATAAAATTAGTGATGGCTATATCTCTAATTTACTTCGCCGTGGCGACTTAGAAGGTAAGCCAGGCCAAGTTTTATTATTGCATCATGTACCCAATGTATTAAGCGAGCGCATATTGCTTGTAGGTTGTGGTAAAGAGCGCGAGCTTGACGATAAGCAATATAAACAAATTATTTCTAAAACTATTAATACCTTAAACGAAACAGGCTCTATGGAAGCAGTCTGCTTTTTAACAGAGCAACACGTTAAAGGTCGCGACACTTACTGGAAAGTTCGTCAAGCAGTAGAAACAACGCAAGATTGCTTATATACGTTTAACCAATTAAAAAGTAAAAAAGTAGACCCTCGTCGTCCACTTCGTAAAATGGTGTTTAACGTACCAACACGACGCGAACTAACGATTGGCGAAAGTGCCATTGAGCATGGTTTAGCCATTGCTGCAGGTAGTAAGCTGTGTAAAGACGTGGCTAATATGCCACCAAATATTTGTAACCCAATGTACTTAGGCGAGCAAGCACAAGAGTTGGCAACTAATTTTGACAACATCACTGTTGATATTATTGGCGAAAAGCAAATGGCAGAACTAGGTATGAATTCTTACCTAGCTGTTGGCCGAGGTAGTGATAACGAATCAATTATGTCGATTATTAACTACAAAGGCGCCGCTGACGACCAAGCCCCTATTGTACTTGTTGGTAAAGGCTTAACGTTTGACTCAGGCGGTATTTCATTAAAACCAGGCGAAGGCATGGACGAAATGAAATACGACATGGGCGGCGCTGCAGGTGTTATTGGCGCAATGCGTGCACTTGCACAAATGCAATTGCCAATTAACGTTATTGGTGTTTTAGCTGGCTGTGAAAACATGCCTGGCTCAAACGCGTATCGCCCGGGTGATATTTTAACAACAATGTCGGGGCAAACAGTTGAAGTGTTAAACACCGACGCTGAAGGTCGTTTAGTATTGTGCGACGCACTAACGTACGTTGAACGTTTTAACCCGGATACTGTTATTGACGTAGCAACACTTACTGGCGCTTGTATTGTAGCCCTTGGCGCGCATGCGACTGGTTTACTATCAAACCATAACCCACTTGCACACGATTTATTAAAAGCGTCTGAGCAAAGTGGCGACCGTGCATGGCAGTTACCGTTATGGGATGACTATCAAGATCAGCTAGAAAGCCCATTTGCTGACTTTACAAACTTAGGTGGACGCTCTGCGGGTACTATTACTGCGGCATGTTTCTTGTCTAAATTTACTAAAAAGTATCATTGGGCGCATTTAGATGTTGCGGGTACAGCGTGGCGCAGTGGCGCTAAAAAAGGCGCAACGGGTCGTCCTGTTCCAATGCTTACTCAGTATTTATTAAATAGAGCTGGCGTAAGTGAAGCCGCTCAAGATTAAACACACTGTTTAGC
>NZ_PJBR01000150.1:0-4964 GCF_002863625.1 Pseudoalteromonas sp. MelDa3
AACGGGTGTAAACAAAGCGTATACGCCTATTTTAAAGGCACAATAGCTTATTTCAGATGAAAACAGTGTATGACAAAATGAGATAGTAGGCACGCTGTCGAATGTATACAATTACTTCGTAATCTTAATACAGTCGCGTGCAAAGGGGATACCCCTTCAACCCCTTTTAAGCATTAGAATAAAAATAATAGCTCTTGCACTTTTATCTCAGTTGAATATAATTAATGTATATACAATTGTAATTACAGGTGTGCTATGGGTACTATTAATATTCGTGTTGATGATGATTTGAAAGCGCGTTCTTATGCAGCATTAGAAAAGTTAGGTATAACTCCCTCTGAACTATTAAGACAAACATTAGAATATGTTGCACAAAGAGAGGCTTTACCATTCAAATCTGTGCTATTAACTAGTGACGACGAGGCGCTAATTGCTGTTGCAAAAGCCCGTTTAGCTGAACCAAAAACAGGGGTAAAGGTTTCGCTAAATGACCTATGAGTTAGAATTTGACCCTCGAGCGCTCAAGGAGTGGCATAAATTAGGTGCAACCGTACGTGATCAATTCAAAAATAAGTTGTCAGAAGTCTTAAAGCACCCTCGGATTGAAGCTAACCGACTAAGAGAGCTGCCAGATTGCTACAAAATTAAGCTGCGTAAAGCAGGGTATCGCTTGATATATCAAGTACAGGATGAAAAGGTTTTGATTCTTGTTTTGGCTATAGGGAAAAGAAACAAGTCAGAAGCTTACAACGATGCAGAGAAACGAGTTTAGCTAAAATCCCTCAAATTTCATTTGGTCATCTACTCGATAAGAGAACCTTAGCTTAGTTGCTTTACGTTGCTTCCTCTCGATGATTTCAACGCTTGTATTCTTTATTTCGGTAGTGTCTTTAATCGTCTCTATACTTCGCTTTATGACAAGTTTATTCAAGTCTTTAAATAGAGGGTATGAGTAAAATTTTTCCTTGTTTTTTGTTGTGTATAGTCCTAGTTCGTCTTTTAGCTCATCGACACCTATTTCAAAATAGCGGTCTTTCTTTTCGCTTATTTTCTGGCGTAGGAGTTGATATAAGTTACTTGCGTTTGTGTCTTTTAGCCGTGTGCTCGATATTAAAACTTGGGTGGTATATTTGCCCTCTATCATGCAAATATACGGCTTCATTTGACGGCTAAAGTTAATGTCTACGTAACCGCCACCGTCCTCATAGTCGCAGTATTCAGTGACGTTAAGTATACGATACCTTTGCCGCTAGGTTTCCTCCAAGGGTTATCTCCAGAGCGTGGTATGGGTGGTAAAAGCTGATCTTTCGGAATCCCTATTATTTGTTTTTGTAAGTCCAGAGTCGCGGATTTTAGTTGCTCATAGGCTGTGTTCATTTCTAGCTTGGCTATTTTCGCGTATTCACTAGCATAAATTCGGAATACTTGGCCTTGCTTTACTATTTTTTTAGAGTCCAGTTGAGCTATGGCCATAAATAAAACGCGCCTAGATGACAAGGGCATCTTAGATAGTGTTTTGTTGATATCGGTCTTATGCCGAACTTTCGTTTTACTAGATGTGTTTACTAATTCCATAAGGGATTTTCTTTATTTTTTGCGACCTCCTACAAGTTAAGGGATGGTTTACTTTTAGTTAATACCACCTTTATATTTTTATCCACAAGACTCGGTAGAATAATCATGTTTTTAATAAGGTTTGTATAATATAAAGCTACTTTTTTATAGGCGTAAAAAAGCCTGCATAAAAGCAGGCTTTAGTGTCTAGGGAAAATTAAAATTTAGCGCGAATACCAAAGCTGTAACGGCGATCCGCTTCAGTGTACTTCCAAGCACCACCTAGTTCAGATAGGTAGATTGAAGGCTCACCCGTTAAGTTGGTCGCATTACCTACTAAGGTCACGTTTTCGTTAATATCCCAGCTTGCAGAGAAATCTAACTGGCCTCTGTCGTCACGGTAGTTATTACCGTAAACAGTGCCTTCTGCTGAAATGCTGCCGTCTGAGTTAATATTTTCTACACGTTTTTCGTTTTCAGTATCTAAGAAACTGTCACGGTAGTTATAAGCGATACGAGTAGAGAACCCTTCGTATTCCCAAAATACTTGTAAGTTATATGTATTTTTAGAAATGTCTAATAGTGGGTTGCCGTTTGGTTGTTCGCTGTCTGCATACGTGTAGTTTGCATTAACACCTAAGCCAGAAAATGCACCAGGTAAACTTGTGAAGAACTGTTGGTAGCCCACTTCAAAACCTTGTACTGAGCCGTTTTCACCATTTACATTTTTAACTGTATCGATACCCGTTAGTCCTGCATCACGCAGACCTGCAACATGGTTAAAGCCATCTGCATCTACTGGGTAGTCCGTCGCATCAGAGTAAACTAGGTTGTCTTGTGAAACACCTGCAACGTCAAGCTGACATACTTGGTTCCATTGAGTTACGTTTTGACCAGTTGAAGTACTTGAAGAAGCCTGACAGCTGCTTTCGTTACTTAAGAAAGACTCAACATCTTTATAAAATACTGCGAAAGATAGTACGTTACCTTCATCAAAGTAATGCTCTACAGATAAGTCGTATTGTGTTGCGCGGTATGGTTCTAAATCAATAGAGCCTTGCGTTGCACCTGTAATGTCGTTATTAACGTCAAACGCAGGGCTTAGCTCGCTAAAGTCAGCGCGTCGCATAACTTTTGCAGCAGCAAAGCGAAATAATGTTTCGTCTGAGTAGTTATACGTAACGTTTAAGCTTGGTAAAAAGTCGCTATAGTCATTGTCGCCAGTTACTTTTTCGCCGTTAAGAAACACGCTTGATTCTAAATCTGTAGTCACATAACGACCGCCCACAATCGCAGTAATGTTATCAAAGTCTAAGTACGCTGATATATACACGGCAGCTGTATCTTCAACTACGTTACGGTATGCGCTTTCTTGGAACTCTTGGTTATCTGAAAGACTACCTGTTGACGCTAGGTTAGTACCTGCAAGTAACTGCTGAAGTTGAGCGTAAGTATTTGCAGGGTTAGATAAACCGTTGTAGCTTAAAAACGTTAGTAGGTCGTTTTGCCCTGAATGACCTAATTGGTCAAAAGAGTTGTCGTGGCTAACTGTTGTGAAGCTATTTGAAAAAGCGGCGTTGTAGTCATCAACCCATAAAGTAGCTAATGAACCATCTGAGTCGTTAAATGCATTTTTGTAAATGTCTTTAATTTCTACTTTGTATTGCTCGTATTCGTAATCACGGTTAGTAACACGTACACCTGCTTTTACTTTAGACACCCAGCTCAAGCTGCTGAGAGGTTCAAACATTTCAACGTCAAAACGAATAGCTGTTTCGTCATTATCTGTTCTTCTATCTTCACTTTTAAACGTACGTAGTGCTAAGTTTTGTGGGTCAGTAAATGCATTTGGATCTGAATGAATGATGCTTGGTAATTTATTACCGTTTTGAGAAAATGCACCATCATATAAATGGTTTACTAAATCAACACCGCCGCTTGCTTCAAATGTTGATTTTTCGATTGGGCGAAGTGTAAATTCAGAATCTGGTCTTACACTTTCTGATGATGCTACCGCAATTTCACCAGAGATTTTTATACTGTCAGTAAGGTTCCACTCTGCACCAAGTGCATTTGAAAACGAGTCGGTTTCACGAAAGTCACTGTATGTTTTAGGAATACCAAATTCGTTGGTTAACGTGTAATTATTTACGCCGTTAGCATCTTGAGTTGTATTTGCATCTGTTGATAGTGAACCTGCAACACCCAATATAGAGTTGCCACTTTGCTCACCAGAGCGTTTAGTGCCACTTAAATCTAGATACACCATGCCATTACCAGATTGCGGTGCCCACTGAAGTGATAAATTTACAGCAGTACGTTTACGTTGTTCTACGTATTGTTCAACACTGTGCTCGTCTCGTACGATAGCGTTGCCACTTGATGTATTACCTTCTTGGCCATTAATTTCGATGTCTTGAGGTTTAACACGGCTAGACGTTTCATCTTGACGAATTTCGCGATCTTGAAACGAAAACATAGCAATGGCACCAAAGGTACCCATTTCATCAAAATCCCAATTGTTACCAAGTGAACCGCTAAAAATAGGCGCTACTTTTTCTGTTTTATCAGCGTACTCACCATCTAATGAAACAGCACCAGTTAGTTTATCTAGCTCTAATGGGCGAACCGTTTTTAGACTAACTGTTCCGCCTAATGCACCTTCAATCATATCGGCAGTAGGAGACTTAACGACTTCTACCGTTTTTAAGAAACTTGATGGGTAATCTTGTAAGCTAATACCGTCACGAGAGTCACCAATAGTAGAGCGACCGTTTAATTCAACACGGTTTTGAGGTAAGCCACGAATCGAAACACTGTCACCCACACCAAAATCGGTATTAATAGATACACCAGTAATACGTTGCAGTGCTTCTGCAATATTATTATCAGGTAACTTACCAATGTCTTCAGCAACAATCGCATCTACAATACGTCCGTCAGTACGCTTAAGCATAGCGGCGGCTTTCATACTACCTAGCATGCCTTTTACTTCAATAACTTCAATATCTGCAGCTGCCGTTTCTGAAGCTGCCGGAGCCTCTTGCGCTGCAATATTTGAAGAAGCCATTAGTAAAAGGGCTGCTGCACCGATTGTTGTAGAGCTACTTCTTTGATGTTTATTAATTAATGTTGAAGTAATTTGATTGAGTTTCATGTATCTCTCCCGTTTGGGTACGACTTACGTCATTGTGTGTGTTGTTACTTGGTTTGGTTAACCAATTTAACTGCTGTTTCCCTGTAGCGTGTCATACAGGTGGTATGGTTGAAATTAGTCCAATTCAGCTTTTATTACAACCTTTGTTTACCAAAAATTCACAATATGTATTACAAAGCGTTCTTTTATTTTGCTTATATTTAATAAATTTAATGGCTTATGATGTCTTTTTATTTTTTATATTTTGAATGAA
>NZ_PJBR01000151.1:0-4916 GCF_002863625.1 Pseudoalteromonas sp. MelDa3
GTCTTTAATAAATATACAAATAATAGCCATTTTTTTTAGCTCTATTACAAAGCAGATTAAAACACATGATCTTTTAGCAATTATTTTTTACCCTCTATTTATTTTAATCTCCCCTTATATTTTCGTTAAGTTTGCAAAAAAAACTTCGTCAAAATCAAAGTTTGAGACACTTGGTTTTATTTCTCCGGTAAGAAGTAAACGCATATATGTATCAGTTGATCTGATTAAAGAAATGAATATTGAAATAAGTGACGTAATTTCACATGAAAATATACATTGCTTGCAATATCTTTGCGGTGATTTGAGTCATAAAAATAGGATGATAGATAAAGAGCGTGTGCAAAATTACTGCAAAATACATATGAATACCGAAGAGCAATATAAGCCGAAGATGTGTTATCTATTGAGTAAAGTTGAAATTGAAGCAAGAGTCCATGAGTTAGTAAGTACATTTTATACTAAAACTAACGAAGTAATTTTAACCAGAGAAAACTTTATTGTCTCTTTGATCTACTCCAATGATGTATTTGATACCCTTAACTCAATGTCTTCGTATGATAAATCACAAAAAATGCCTAAGTTTCTTGATGAAGTAAAAATAAATGCCGAAAAAATCTCAATATTTGAACCTGTGCAAACGTCAACTTATAGTACTTTAGATTTTTGTGATATTTTCAATGACATTAATACAATGCAAGAACTTATTGATTTTATTAGCTATGGCTTACCAACCTACTATGCAAACGTTTTAAAATTATACGGGTGTATTACCGCTAGTGAAAAGCTACACAGACAAATAAATGAAGATAGGAAACTTTGTAAAAGATAGCATGAATAGTTATAGATTATTTTATTTACAGTAAATACCTATGCGAAGATTAATTTATATAACGCTTTAAAGAAATCAGATAACACTGATAGTAGTAAATATGATGGAGAAGTAATGAATACCACGGAAGCAGTAAGTATTGCCAATATAGTTACAATCGTAGTTTGTTTTTTGATTGTAATAGCATTTATAACAGCTCTTATTAAGATAAAAACGGGTAAATCAGCAGAGTTTGTATCTTACACTCCTGTGCTATTAACTTCATTGGGGATATTCGGTACCTTTGCGGGTATTGTTGTGGGTCTGATGGCATTCGATCCTAATAATATAGACGGCAGTATAGAAGGGCTTTTAACTGGTTTAAAAACCGCATTTTTTACTAGTTTACTCGGTATTATATTATCCATTTTATTCAAAACCCTTCAAACTATGCGCTTAATAAAAAGTCCTGAAATTACAGACGAGGTTACGACTGCGACCCCTGAGGACATTCTTATTGCAATTAAGCAACAAGGTAAATCAATTGAAGGGCTTGTACTCGCAATAGGAGGGGATACAGATAGTTCTATTGTAAGCCAGCTTAAACTTTTACGTGGTGATATAAGTGATAATCAGAGAATATTAATTAAATCACAACAAGAAGCCACGCTAAACTTGGGTAGTTTGAGTGAACAGTTTGTAATTCAAAATGAAAGCTTTAATACATTTTCAGAAAAACTATGGATTAAGTTGCAAGATTTTGCAGACATGCTCTCTAAATCAGCTACTGAAACGGTAATAGAAGCACTTAGGCAAGTTATTACTGATTTCAATAACAATCTAACCGAGCAGTTCGGCGAAAACTTTAAGCAATTAAATGAATCAGTTAAAGAGTTAGTTGTATGGCAAGAAAACTATAAAGTACAAATTTATGATATGACAGAACAATATAAACTAGGTGTATCGTCTATTACCGCAACAGAAGCCTGCATTACTTCAATAAGCAATGAATCCAAAGCTATTCCCGAAACTATGACTAACTTAAAACAAGTAATGGAAGTTAACCAGCATCAGTTGCTAGAACTTGAAAGGCATTTAGATGCATTTAAAGATATTAGAGATCGCGCTGTAGAGGCTGTGCCTGAAATTAGAAATCAAATAGACGAGACTGTAAAAACAATTGCTTCATCCGTTGAGTTAGCTAGCACGCATTATAAAGATTTACTAACTGAGTCTGATAAATATATCCAAAGTCATATTTCTACATCGAATGACTTACTAGATAAGTTTGTCACAAGCAGTAAAGAAGGCGTTGATTCAATAGGTGAAAAACTAAAAGAAAGCGCGTTTAATATTGAAAAGGTAATATCTGAAGGCGCAGATGGTTTTCAAACTAATGTTGGGTTAACTAACCAAAGGCTACAAGAAACTACCCATGCAGTCAGCGATAATACAGTTAAAATAAGGGAAGAATTGAATCATACCGTGCAAGAGCTTAGTTTAAATATCAGGGATATGGTTAACGGATTAATTGAAGATTCTAAAGTAATGGCAAAAACATTAACGGATGCAAATAGTTCGCTTTCCTCAGACACCACAATGGTCAGAGAAGCAGTTGTTAGTAGTATTGAATCAATGCAAAAAAGACTTGAATCTTCATTAGAGGACGTTTTTTCATCACAAACACAACAAATGAATAATGTATTTTCTAATCTCGATGCTGGTCTTCGTGAACAGGTGAGCAAGACGGGGGATCGAGTCGATAGTCAACTAGGTATGATTGATCAGTCTATGCAGCAAGAGTTAGACAAGGTAATGAATAAAATGGGCGAAGCTCTTGGTCAAATTAGTAACCAATTTGTGAAAGACTATTCAAAACTTGTAAACCAAATGAACGCGATTGTTCAGCAGGCTGTGTAACGTATGTCGTCAACTAATCCTATATTTGGTACATCACAAAAAACAGATGAAGGTGAGCACTGGTTAACAGTTTCAGATTTAATGGCCGGTTTAATGATAGTGTTTTTATTTATAGCTATTGCTTTTATGCGCCATGTATCTGTTGAGCGAGATAAAATAAAAAATGTTGCTGTTGCATATCAGCAAAACCAAGTTGCTATATATGATGCACTAAAAGCAGAATTTAAAGCAGACTTAGCGCCATGGCAGGCATCCATTGACAAAGAAACATTATCGTTTCAGTTTGATTCGCCAGAAGTATTATTTGATACGGGTGAGAGCTCATTAAAAGAAGATTTTAAAGATATATTAGCTGTGTTTATACCTCGCTACTTAAAAGTGTTAGATAATTATCGTAAGAGTATTGATGAGGTAAGAATCGAAGGGCATACCTCATCAGAGTGGGGGAGTGATACAGACCCCAACGAAGCTTATTTCTTAAATATGTCGCTATCTCAAAATAGAACGCGAAGTGTACTTAACTATGCATATTTTTTACCGATGTTAACTGCAGAGCAAAGACTGTGGGTTAAAGCATCTTTTGCAGCCGTTGGTTTAGCGTCATCTCATTTAATATTAAATGAAGATGAAACTGAAAATAAACAAAAATCACGAAGGGTTTCTTTTCGGGTAATTACGAATGCAGATATTCAAATTCGTAAAATAGTCGAAGGATTATAAATGAAGCTAACGGTCGATTTATCATTACTTCAGCAAGCAGTAATTACAATGGGAGCTGAGAAAATAACTTATGAGCCAACAACATCATTAATACCTACAAAAAAAATTGATAGAGATTTATTTGATGGCTTGGAAGTTAACTTTAAAGACATCGAGTTTGATACCGGCTTAGCTAGTTATAAAGGGCGCCAAGTTTTATTGTATATAAAAGATCATAGCTATAATAATAAAATTTATAGCGTTTTAGATGATGGATCTAAAGGTAATAAATATCATGTAGCAGACTGCTCTAAACTTGACGAAATGCGAAGGAAAGGTCGTTTTGAACGTTATGTAGTTACAAATAAGCTTGATGGTATATTTGCTGTTTCAGGCAACGATAAGCATAAAGATATTTTAATTGAGGGGGAATCTAAGCTTAGTGTATGCCAATATTGCCTTGAAAGTATCAATTATAATAAGTTTACTTCCATACCTAGAGGTATTGTCAGAAGGACTTTTGTTCAAAATTTTGAACTTGCAGATTTCTTTGAAACTTATAGTTCATTTTTTAAATTTATGCCTAAAGGAATTGCTGATAGCTCAGCTAGTTATTACAGTAATGATTGGAAGCTTATTTCTAATAAAGTAAGAACAAAATTCAACTTTCAATGTCAGCAATGTGGTCTTGATCTTAATAACTATAAAAGACTATTACATGTTCACCATATTAACGCAGTAAAATCGGACAACAGCAGTGTTAACTTAACGCCGCTTTGTTGTGATTGCCATCGTAAGCAGCCAGATCATAAGCACATCTTTATTAATCACGAAGATACCCAACTTATTTCTACATTAAGGCGTGCTCAGGGACTCAATGTAAGAAAAAGCTGGTTAGATGTATATAAATTAGCTGACCCAGGCATGCATGGTGTTATAGATGTGCTTGAAAAGTATCATTTATCACTCCCAGAAATTAGTTACATTGTTAAGAATAATAAAAAAGAGTCAGAAGTTACATTAGAGCTTGCTTGGCCGTTTAAAAAAGTGGCAATAGCTATCGATAAACCACAAGCAATTGCAGCAACTAAACAAGGATGGAAAGTCTACAGTATGCGCCACGCACTGAGTCAGATAGATGAATTAGCTCAAAGAGTGAGATAATAAAAGATACTTTAGTAATTATTCCGGGGTACTTTCTTTAGTTAGCGTGTTATTAGAAAATACATACAGTAAGTAAAATGAATGTATTTTAAAAATTAGGTCAAGAATTTTTATATCACTGTCTGAGAAATAAAATCTTAGCGAATAATATTCGCAACCTTTTATAAAGGAACTTCAAACATAAAAATTAAAATATCAGCAAGAGTTTTAACTATATGTAACACAGCTAATAATATCTTTAGTCAATAAACAGTAATTATTTGATGAGGCAAGGTAGTTTATCCTTATATACCTTTAAAATAATTATTAAATAATTTCACTTAAA
>NZ_PJBR01000152.1:0-4896 GCF_002863625.1 Pseudoalteromonas sp. MelDa3
TTGGCGGAGTGGACGGGACTCGAACCCGCGACCCCCGGCGTGACAGGCCGGTATTCTAACCAACTGAACTACCACTCCAGCGCATATTTAAACTGTTATTTTTTCTTATTGGCGGAGTGGACGGGACTCGAACCCGCGACCCCCGGCGTGACAGGCCGGTATTCTAACCAACTGAACTACCACTCCATAATAAGAATATGTTTTACAACCATACGTTGTGTAAGTGTTGGCGGAGTGGACGGGACTCGAACCCGCGACCCCCGGCGTGACAGGCCGGTATTCTAACCAACTGAACTACCACTCCAGCTTTTACTTACAAGTTTTACGAAAATGGCGGAGTGGACGGGACTCGAACCCGCGACCCCCGGCGTGACAGGCCGGTATTCTAACCAACTGAACTACCACTCCATATTTCCGTTGCTGTTTAGGTCTCCCTGACAGCGGCGTGAATAATACGAACCAACCCCTATTTCGTCAAGGGCTTTTTTGTTTTTTTATAGGTTTTTTAGTCATCTGTCATCGAAAGGTTTAAAATTTCACCTGATCTGTCATTTTTTGAGCCATTTTTACCGACTTGATTTTTTCCTGTGTCGGCAACATCACCTTCACTTGTTTTCTTTTTCTTTAAAAAAGGCAGCTTCACTTTAAATTTAATCGGTTTTTTCTGAGCAAATATACGAATTAACAACCAACCGAGTAATAAAATGAGCGTATTGCAGCCTACAATTAAACTAATAATTGTAGATGTGGCCATTTTTTCTTCAACAGGCTCACTCTCAATCATTTTATCTGGCGTAATAATCGTTGCCGGATCAATTTCGGGCACCGCTTCTATGGGTCGTTCTATCTCAAATTTATACGTTGGTAGCGTTGCCATAAATTCACGACCATTAATATTAGTCCCAAAAACTGACAGCTCAACGCTATATCTACCCCAATCATAATTTTTAACACTAAGTTGTCGTGAGTCTTTAGCAGCAGCATCTATGGTAAACATTTGCTCTTCGTTATTGGGATAGTAGATTTTTCCCTGGATGATGACTGTTTCTGGCTTAACAATACTTGGGTCTATATTTATAGTTAACAGATGCTCGTCTGTGTCTTGCTCTGCTAACGCGACTTCGGTTACAAAAGGTGGCTCGTGCACTTCTATTGTATTTTGCACAATGCGACGCTGCAGCAGAGGTGTTGCCACGTAAAGTTCTGGTGTCCATTCACCCGCAGGGAAATCTAAAGTAAACTCGCCGGTAAATACACCATCTTTAGGGCGCTCATCAAATCCACGTCCATCGTCTTTAAATTCAGCTACTTCTTGAATGCCTGCGCCAAAGTTAGCAAAGTTTTCATTGTTGGTACTTACAAAGTCAACATTAAGGCTCACAACATCTCTAAATAGGTTTGTATTAATTGGCTCACCGTCATTTAGTATTTTTCCGGTGATTTTTATTGTCTCCCCCCTAAACAACATTGAAGGAAGAGGCTCTGCTTCAAGAGATATCTCGCCTAATACAACTATTCTGCTGTCGGGTAAAATACTGCCTATTACTTGCCAAGGACCTGCCATAGGTTTTTTTATGGTTACTAAATCGTAGCTGAGTTCATCAAACCAATCTAAGTTAGGGTTTTTAACTGAGTCAGTAGCAAAGT
Source organism: Pseudoalteromonas sp. MelDa3 (assembly GCF_002863625.1). NCBI lineage: Bacteria > Pseudomonadati > Pseudomonadota > Gammaproteobacteria > Alteromonadales > Pseudoalteromonadaceae > Pseudoalteromonas > Pseudoalteromonas sp. MelDa3. The sequence goes on from NZ_PJBR01000152.1 coordinate 1,648, forward strand.
ACTTACTGCCATCGGGCCTCACTAAAATAACAGCAGGTGCACCTGATTTTCTAAAAAAAAGCAGTGTTATTTCATCTATTTTGCTATCTATGCGAAAACGATTATCAAGTAAAGGGATCTCATTTTGATGCCCATCGCGCTTGAGCACTTCTACTTGTTTTACGCCATATGCATTGCCAGTAAATAAACTAGCTGCACATAACGCTGTTACAAAATACATCGTTTTCATTAAATCGCCTTATTCAGCGCGCCATATACATTGGCCGCCTTCTTTGTTTACAAGATCTAATCGTGCTTCGTGTGCGCTTTGCTCAGCGTCGCTTGCCCGCAGAACAACTAATGGGGCTCTATCACTATTTAAACGCTTTATACCGCCCTTCTGTTGCTCGCTGCCGTCATCTTTATTTTGATTCAAATTTAGCTTTGTTTGACCACCCGTCATGGCAAGGTACACATCGGCTAAAATCTCAGAATCCAGTAGCGCGCCGTGAAGCGTTCGTTTACCGTTATCTACATCGTAACGACGACATAATGCATCAAGGTTGTTCTTTTGACCTGGATGCAAGTCACGCGCCATTTTAAGCGTGTCGAGAACTTGACAAAAAGTATTTGTTTTAGGGTAGCCCTGATTAAGCAGCGCAAATTCGTTATCCATATGACCAACATCGAACGGGGCGTTATGAATAACTAACTCTGCCCCTTCAATATAGTCGAAAAACTCTTGGGCAATTTGATGAAACAACGGTTTATCACGTAAAAATTCGTTAGTGATACCGTGAACGTCGATTGCTTCTTCTTCGCTTGGGCGTTGTGGGTTTATGTAAACATGAAAATTATTGCCTGTTAAACGGCGATTTACTAACTCCACACACCCAATTTCTATAATACGGTGCCCTTGTTTAGGGTCGATGCCGGTGGTTTCTGTATCTAAAACTATTTGTCTACGTGCCATATCGAATTTAGCCTGATTCTGGTATCTTTCTATAATCACTTTATTGTACATAAGATCAAGGTAAAACAGTGCAAAAAACCGTAGAGATTTACACCGATGGCTCATGTTTAGGTAATCCAGGCCCCGGCGGTTATGGTATTTTTATGATTTATAACGGCCACGAAAAAGAAATGAGCCAAGGTTATAAACTCACAACGAATAACCGAATGGAAATGCTCGCGGCTATTGTAGCCCTAGAATCACTCACTCGAGAATGCGAAGTAAATCTAACAACCGATAGCCAATATGTTAAGCAAGGTATTGAATCGTGGATCACTAACTGGAAAAAACGTGGCTGGTTAACATCAGCTAAAAAGCCGGTTAAAAACGTCGATTTATGGAAACGCCTAGATAAAGCCTGTAGCGAGCACAATGTAACCTGGAAATGGGTTAAAGGGCATAGCGGCCATAAGTACAACGAAATAGTTGACGATTTAGCGCGCGATGCCGCTGGCAGTAAAGATTTACTAGAAGATGTAGGCTACCAGCCTTAATTTTTTCTAAGCTAGTTGTTATACCAATTTTATTAAAAACATGTTCATTCTATTGCATTAAATAACTCACTAACTGCGTTAAAAATCATTCATATAGAACAACTACATGTCACAATTTTCGCCTTGTTAATGTGCTATTTTCTTAGCGCTATAATAGATCACTTATTTAATGCAATTGGTATTATTTTCTTGCTCGCACGATTTAAAGTGTTGCTTTGACGTTTGTCTAAGCCCTGCCCCTTTTACTGGCGCAAACTGCGGCCTTGCATGCCACTTAGGTTTTATTGGCGTAAGTGGCGCAACTCTTTTTCGTGCCACCAGCATATAAACACTGCCCATCGGTTTTAAATACTGTTTTGCAAAAGTCCGCCAAAACTCAAATCTTGATAGCCTATTACCTCTTGCCAGTGATGAATAAATAAAACGTTCGTCACTTACAATTTCAAAACCAAGTAAGTTTAGCCAATCTTTAACCCGTGCGGGTGTAAAAAAGCGCCCCGTCCATGGTAATTTCTGACCACTAAAAGGCAGCATTTGTGCAAGTCCGCACAAACTAAACGGATTAAATCCCGTAATTACTATATAGCCGCCCGGAATAAGTGTGCGATGTGCTTCTCGTAAAATGTGATGTGGGTCTGAATGATACTCTAAGCAGTGACTTAGTATGCATGCATCAATACTGTGCTCGTAAAATGGCAGTTCATCTATGTCAGCAACTACCCCAGTGTAAGGCCCAGGCTCTGCAACACACACCTGGTGTTTAATCGTACTTATACTTGTATTTAATTCGCCACTTAAATTACCTAGCTTAAGCATATGATAGCCAAACATACGCGGCAGCCATTGCTCCATTTTGCGTTCAATATCTTTGCGCAAATAATCCCCATGAGGAAACTGTTGCCACGACAGTGGTTTGGGTCCTTCTTGAAAACTAAGGGCTGGTTTCATTTTTTGAGCTCGTTATACTATGCGGTAAGTGTCACTTTATAGAGCAATTTACCATGGTGCAAGTCAAAGCAATTAAAGCCTTTTCTGATAATTACATTTGGTGTTTAACTACCGATAATAGTAACCAAGCATGGGTAGTCGATCCAGGCCAAGCACAGAGCATATTAGCGTATCTAGCTGAGCACAAACTAACGCTTGGTGGTATTTTAATTACGCATCATCACTACGACCACACTGATGGCGTAGCTGCATTAGTTGACGCCTATCCAGATATATCGGTTTATGGCCCCGCAAATAGTCCATTTAAAGGCATCACTCACGCACTCACTGATGGTCAAAGCATCAGTGTGCTTAATATTAACTTTAATATTTTGGCAACTCCTGGGCACACGCTTGATCATATTTGCTATACAAATGATGAACTTGCTTTTACAGGCGATACATTGTTTAGCGGTGGATGTGGGCGCTTATTTGAAGGCACGCCAAAGCAAATGTGGGAATCGTTTAATAAACTAAGAGAGCTGCCTGCAAGCTGCAGTGTGTATTGCACGCACGAATACACGCAAGCTAATCTTGCCTTTGCCAAAGCGGTTGAACCACGTAACCCAGAACTACTCGCGTACAGTAAAAAAGTAGATGAATTACGCAGTAATAACCAAATTTCCCTACCCACTTCTATTGGACAGGAGCTAAAAATAAATCCATTTATGCGTAGCGATTTGCCAACCATTACAGAGTTAGTGCCAGAAAAATTCATCTCGGTTACAAAAAACAATGAACCTTGGGGAAACTTTGCTAGTCTGAGACAGTTCAAAG
>NZ_PJBR01000153.1:0-4800 GCF_002863625.1 Pseudoalteromonas sp. MelDa3
CTATTACAATTGCAGAAAATAGAAATAAGGTTCGCCCATTTGAACCTTTATTATCAATTGTTTTAAACTTACTTGGGCAGCAACACGATCGTGATATTGTACTTAGCTACTCCAGTGTAAAATCATATGAAATTTTAGGCTCAGAAAATCCTTATAATTATGGTGATACTTTTCATGGTGATGTTTTAACGCATGAAATATCTACTATTGATGGTTCGTTTCATCATATTATAGAGCTTCGTTCAGGCTCTGTTTTTAAAGTGACTTTTAATAAATTCAGCTGCTTGGAGCAAGTTTACACATAACAAGAACATTATACGGAATTTGCTCTTCCCCCATTTAATAGGTATCACGATTATTTTTACCATATACATTTTCAGGGTTTATTTGCATTAGCAGCCCTGAGTTATCTATCGGTTTAAACCCGTATTGTGCATAAAGCCCGTGTGCATCAGAAGTCGCTAATAAAAAGCGCCTGAGCCCTTGCAGCTCAGGGTGCTCTACTATCGTTTTAATGAGTAACTTACTCAGCCCATTTCCTTGCGAGTGCGGTGCAATAAAAACATCGGCTAAATAGGCAAAGGTTGCTTTATCGGTTACTACCCTGGCAAAGCCAACTTGTTCGTTATGAGCGCTGTAAACACCAAAGCACATTGAGTTATCAATAGCCGATTGCATCACGCTTTTAGGAATGCCTTTGGCCCAATAGCTATTAGCAATAAAGTTATAAATAACGTTAAAGTTAAGTTTGCTTTTGTCTGTGCTAATTGAGTAATCACTAGTGTTTACTGTCATACGTTAGTAGTCTTTTTTACCAATGTTTTTATAAACATTTCTATAGAACGTTCCTATAAATAGTCTTCAACGTTCTTATAGCCTATAAATAATCTTTAACGTTTTTAAGCTGTTTGTCGTGTACTTTTGAAAGCACCAACAATGAACAAATAGCCCCAAATAACGCCAGTCCCATATCTGATTGGGTATCCCACACGTAACCTTGAGTGCCTAAAAATGCCTCTGCGTTTTCGCCGCTTAACACTGCAACCCACCATTCTATTAATTCGTAAAACGCGCTAAATGCTAAACATACCGAAATAACAAAAGTGATTAACCAACCTCGACCATTTACTACTTTTTTGCGCAGTAAAATTTCGCGTGCTAGTAGTGCTGGTACAAACCCTTGAAAAAAGTGCCCTACTTTGTCGTAGTTATTACGCTCGCTACCAAATAGATTATCGAAAAAAGGAACTTCGGCGTAGGTGTAATGCCCGCCAATCATCAGCACTATGCAATGCGCTAAAATAAATGTATATAAAATAGGGGTAAGTTTAAAGTGGCTATAGGTACTTGCTAGCAGCACTAAACCAATAATTGCGGGGATAACTTCAAGCAGCCATGTAAATTGATCTTTTGGGTTAATACCAGACCAAATTAATACAATAAAAAACAGGCTCAGCCATAAATACTTCATTTAGAATCCTTTTCTAAATTGATCAAATTTACGGCATTTTACGCCTTTGAAATAAACGACGCTACCTATAGTTTGTTTTTGCGGTAATGCGATTAAACAAAGTAGGAAAAAAGCACTTAATTGTAGGCGCCCAACCACTTAAACCTTTGCCAATAATCACTTCGTCTTTTTTATTACTAATGGCACGAATCATTTTTGAAGCAGCTACGCTTACATCCATGCCATTTTCTATCGATTCTTCTGGTTTATTTTGCGCTATGCCTTGCTCGTTTAGTGAATTATGCGCAATTGCTGTTTTAATAGAGCCAGGGCAAATTGTTAAACAATGAATATTATGTTGTGCTACTTCTGCACGTAGGCAATCCATAAAACCAACAACCGCATATTTAGAACCCGAATAACCCGTTCTAAATTTTGAACCTACTTTACCTGCCACACTACTAATAGACACAATTGAGCCACTGCGTCTTGCCACCATAGTAGGTAGTACGGCTTTAGTAAGTGCAATTAAGCCAAAGTAATTAACCTCCATTAATTGGCGATACACGTTAAAGTCGTTTTCTAAAAATAAACTGCGTTGCGATACGCCGCCGTTATTAATTAAAATATCAATTGCAGGAAGCTCGCTCATTTTTGCTGTTATTGAACTCAGTACATGCTCTGGCTCGGCTAAGTCCAGCGGCACAACTAAGTGCCCTTCGCCTTTAAGCGTTGCTTTTAAATCGTTTAGTTTATCTACATTGCGCGCCGATAAAATAACGCGCGCTCCAAGCTCGGCAAATTGTATAGCAAGCTCTTTACCAATACCTGATGATGCGCCGGTGATCCACACGGTTTTATTATTATATTGCATGCGTTATCTGCCCTTTTATTGTTATTTATTAGGTTTTATAAAGGTACTTAGTAAAGTATTTTACGCCTTTGTAGGACCTGCTATTGCGTTTACTTCATCTTCTAATGTTTTGTAAAAACCCATTAAAAATAGTAGCTCAACAGTTACGTACAAAGGACCAATAATTAAACCAATTAGGTCATCTACAAACGCCGGTTTTTTACCTTCGTAATAGTGCCCAATAAACTGTAATACCCAGCCAAATACAAACACACCTACGCCAATGCTCAACCAAGGCCAAAACGCCATTGCCGCAATAGGCTGAGCACCAACAAGGAGTAAAGTGAATATCACGGCCATAATAAAGCCAAGCGAAAAGCTCAGCATAAAATAATAAACAACCGACGCTAATACAAAAAGTTGTGTACCATCAATTACTACACTACCAAGGGGTATTTGAATGCGCGCTAGTAAACACAACGCTGCAAATACAATGAGCGGAATACCAATAAAGTGCGTTAGTACATTACGTTTAGAACGATGATACAAACCATATTTACCAAGTTGCTGTTGAAGTGTTTTCATTGTTTTGCCTTTATTTTTATATATAAAACTTACTTTAGCAAAAGTAAGCACAGCAACAATGTCAGGTATCCGACATTTTTTAAATTAAACAAATGCAGAAATTATTTTACCCGGCTCATGCTCACCTTTCATATCCGTTCGCTCGCGCCCTTTTTGATACTCTTGCTCAAGCATTTTTTGAAGTTCCTCTATTTTATCAGCAATTGCGCTAGGGTCTGCGCCCTCACTTTGCTGTTCTTTAACGAGCTCTTCTATTGTCGCTTTTAGCTCGTCTATTTTGTTTTTGTTTACACCTAAGCGCTGATAAACCAGCGCTTCTTGGGCACTTTCTAAAAATGTTGGTTCTTTAGGGGCTGAGGTAATGCCTTTAGCATCACTTGTTTTTTCATTAGGAAGGACATTAGTTGCCGTAGCTTCGCTTAGACCTGCCGCTTTATTTACTGTAGGAGAGTTATAATTACTATATTGATTTTTAAAGGTTATTGTAGTCATTAGCTCAAATCCATTGTTGCGTTACATTATCTGTAGCAATTTTGGTTCCAACTAAATAAAACAGCCTCTATTTAAGCCTGTGTAGCACGCGCCTGTAACTTTTGTTTATCTAAAACAGTTATGCGTTGATACCCCAAACTAATAGCTTGTAAGCTAACAAGCTGTTGCAGTATTTGATTAATAGTTTGGCGCGTTAGGTAGGTCATATCAGCAAGTTGCTGCTGAGATAAAACAAGCGGTGTTAAGTGCTCTGTATGTTCGCTAAGCATTAAAAGTCGATTGCATACTTTTTGCTCAGCGCTTAGTAATGCGTGATCTTCCATTGAGGTAAACATTAGGCGTAACTTTTGTGCCAGCAATAAACCAAACTCTTGCCAATATTGTGGCTGTTCGTTTAATAGCTGTTCAAGCTCGCGTTGGGGCACGTAAAAAAGCACAACATCAGTTTGTGCATATACGTCATGAGTACGCAGGCCACCATCAAACAAGGTAACTTCGCCAAACCACAGTGATGAATCAATAAAGCTCAATACGGCTTCTTTGCCTTCGTTACTTACGCCACTAATACGCACCACGCCGCTAAGTACTGCATAAATTCCATCGTGCTTATCACCTCGCAAAAATAATGATTGCTGAGCTTTTAGCGAGAGCGTTTTGCCCTGCGTTAATATAAAGCTTTTTAAATAAGCGCTACGGTTTTTAAACCAATGCCCTTGCTCTATAACGTTTTGCTGCTGTGGAGTCATTATTTACTGCATTTGCTTATTAAATGGCTGTTTTTCGATAACCAATTTTTTAGGGAAATTTAAATCGGTTGCTATAACAAAATCATCGTAAGGATCATTACCCGAAAACAGTTCAGTAATTAATGTATCGTTTTTATAAACATTAACGGTTACACCACTGCCCATACCGCCTGAGTTAATAATATAATAATGATATTCGCCGTTACTAAAAAATAAAATACTCTCGCCAATACGTCCTACTTGCCTGTAGTAACTACCAAATGGTGCATCTGGTGTAGCTTCTTTTTCAAGCCCTATGTCATTAATAAGACCAAATCGATAACTAAGCGATGAGTCATCTTTTGCAACACAAACAGAAAGTACTTTATCGGTAGGCTCTAACTTGTAGGCTGTATTTTCATCTGGGTTACGCACAACTTTATGCATTATTGCGTTAATGTAGGCTGCTTCATTACTTTTACAGTGCGTAGCTAGCATACCGACGACTAAAGCGGGTTCATTTGTTTGAGCTGCTGGAGGTGTGTTTACTTTGCTATTAGAGGGTAAGTTACTTGCATTATTATTTAGCAGAGCACTATCTTGCATTGCCATACTTTGGTCGTCACAACCAAACAGTGTAAATAAGAAGAAAGAATAAAAGCTCGCTAAAAATTTAATGCGCATAATAAAATCCA
>NZ_PJBR01000154.1:0-4767 GCF_002863625.1 Pseudoalteromonas sp. MelDa3
CTGCATTTGATTTAAATAATTTACTTGAATTTAACCGAAGCCTAATTGATGAAGGTGAACTATGGCGAATCTTTTCAAGCCAATTTGTTCATGCTAATTGGGCTCATTTGGGACTAAATGCCAGTGGTGTTTTACTAATATGGTTACTACATGGCGAATACACATCCCCTACTCGCTACGCTTTTAATACAAGTGCGCTAGCACTGTGGTGTGGACTCGGTGTTTATTGGTTTTGCCCAAGCATACATATTTACACCGGATTAAGTGCCCTACTGCATGGCATAATTATTTGGGGCGCAGTAAAGGATATAACTGTAGGGCTTAAATCGGGTTATTTATTATTTATAGGCGTATGGATTAAAATAGGGTTTGAACAATTTAGCGGCCCTAATGCTGATATAGGAAAGCTTATTAACTCCACTGTGGCTATTGATGCACATTTAATTGGTGTTATTGGCGGGACTTTACTTGCAATACCATTGGCTATAGAGCTCTTTAAAAAGAACTTTAAAAAGCAAAAATAAAGTTAGATTTTGTTCAATCCAATAAAAATGCCGCATTAGTTAACTAAACTAATGCGGCATTTTTGTTTTTATACTTTAAGAGTTAAAGATTAAAGTGTTTCTTTAAATAACTTATGAATACGGCGGTATTCGTCTAACCAGCTTGAAGGCTGTACAAAACCATGTGGTTCAACAGGAAATATAGCTGTTTCAAAGTTTTGTTTTTCAAGCTCTATTAAGCGCTGCACTAAACGCACTGAATCTTGAAAAAATACGTTATCGTCAACCATTGGTGAGTTAATTAATAAACGCTTGTTTAAACCCTCAGCATAATAAATTGGCGAGCTGCGCTCATACGCAATCGGGTCAACATCAGGGTGGTTTAATATATTAGCCGTATAACCTGTGTTGTAATGCGCCCAATCGGTAACAGGTCTAAGTGCCGCACCCGATTGAAATAACTCAGGCGTGGTAAACAATGCCATAAAGGTCATAAAACCGCCGTAAGAGCCACCATAAGTGCCTACGGCTTTAGTATCAACGTTGGCATTTTGCGCCATCCATTTAACGCCATCGGCTAAATCTTGTGTTTCAGGCGTGCCCATTTGACGATAAATCGCAGTACGCCAATCACGCCCGTAACCTTTAGATGCGCGGTAATCCATATCCATTACTATGTAACCTTCATCAGCGAGCAATGAATGGAACATAAATTCACGAAAATAAACCGAAAACCCCATGTGTGAATTTTGTAAGTAACCCGCGCCGTGGTTAAAAATAACCGCTTTACGATTTTTACCTACTTCACCTTCTACGTAATCAGCTGGGTAGTACACTTTTGCATATATTGGTTGATCAGTATGGCTCGATGGTACAGCAACAATTTTAGGGGCTGTTAGCTTTTTAGCTAAAAACTCATCCGACACAGTATGCGTTAAGCGCGTTGCTTTTGTATTGGCTTTAGCATCTGCTACGTAAAGCTCATTAGGCATTGTAATTGTAGAGTGCTTAAGGAGTAACTTGTTTTCATCTGGGCTTAACGTGTAGTCAGTCATGCCGTTTAAGTCAGTAATTTGCTCGCTATTACCTGTTTGCGGGTTAACGCGGTAAATTTCGTAAAGCCCTGGATGCTCAACATTCGCTTTGTAATAAATTGCGCTGTCGTCGCTGGTAAGCGTTAAGTTAGAAACCTCAAATTGGCCTTGTGTTAGTGCGGTTGCACTACCATTTACAGGCTTTTTATAAAGCTGGCTGTAACCTGACTCTTCCGATAGGTAATAAAGCGTGTTTGAGTTATGTAACCACCCAAAGTCGTTAAATGCGTAAGCTATCCATGCATCGTCATGCAGGCGATGTTGCGACACAAGTTTGTTGTTTTTAAAATCTACCGTTGCAAGCCAGCGGTCTTTGTTGTCCCACGCTTCAAGCATTACAGCTACTTGTGAGCCATCGTCGTTCCATACTATTGGGCTTTGCTCAAAACCCCAGTCCATAATAAGGTTAATACCACGAGGTGCCTTTTTAGACTTATATGTTTTACCATCACGTGCGTAATTTTCTTTTTTAACTGCGGCTAAAACATCTTCGTCGAAGCCCGGTAAGGTATTAAAGCTAAGTGATGTTTGCTCTTTGTTAGTTAAATTGATGTAGACAAGCTTTGAGGTTTCTTCTTTAGCGTCGGCTACACGGCGGCGTGCTTTTTTAGGTTCTATAGTGGCGTCATTTGTAATGTAGTTAGGCATAATATCGCCATCACCACGCCAGTCTGTTTGCTTTTGTACAACGACTAACAGCGCATCACCATTTGGCGAAAGCTGAGCCTCTGCAACTTTATTACCGTCACCTAAGTAGTAAGCCGAGTTAGCAATTGAATCGTTTTGTTCATTAATTTGCTCACTGCGTGCTTGCTTATCTTTTTTATTTTTTTGTTGAAGCGCCACAAATTTAATCAATTTATGCTGCTCTTTAGCAATATACGTGCTTGGCTCTTCAATACCTTTTGGCTCATCAGCAAGTTTTAAGTTAGCAAGCTCGCTCGTTAAGCCTGTTTTTAAATCAACTTTAAAAAATACATTGCCTTGGCGGTAAACTAAATCGCCATTATTTAAAAATTGTGGCTTTGACTCGCCCGCTGATGTAGCTGTAATTTGTTTAAGTTCGCCGGTTTTTAGGTTTTTAACAAATACATTGCCTTTAAATGTGTAGGCCGCCATTGTTTTATTTTTAGAATAAACTGCTTTATTTGAACCCACAGTATGAAATTTATTAAGAGCTACTTGCTCTGCTGTTTGGCTAGTAACCGATTGGCTAAATAAATCGCGTAGTGTATTGCCCTGCTCTTTTTGAGCATAAATAATAGTAGACGAATCGCTCGCCCAGTAAGCACCCTCTGGCTGATTACCCATCCAATCCGGATCGGCCATTGCTTGTTCTAGCGTTATTTTTTGTGAGCCGATATCTGCTGGCGTGTTTACAACCGCAGCAATTTTAGTTGCTGGTAATGCACTTTGCTGTGTTGAAGAGGTGTTAGCGGTAGCGCTACAACCTGCAAGCATGACACTTGAGGCAACAGCTAAGGCCACTAACGTTTTAGATGAAGAAAGATTAAAAATCATAGTGCTTCTATACGGTTATTATAATTAAGCCGTATTTAAGCAGAAGCACTCAAGTTATTGCAATTTTTTAAGATAAATAGCCATTAAACAGGGTAAAGCTCAGTTTACTAACGCCCCCTTTATTAGTGGACGTTATTCAACGATTAAATCAAGCCACACCATGCGGTGATCGCTCGATGCGTTTCTATCTTTAATTAAACGATATTCACTACTAGTTTTAGTAGGCCAAAATACACCACCGTCCTTAATTTTTAAGCCATAGTTTGACGGTAGTACGTAATCAACACGCGCTTGCCAATTAGCACTGTAATTTTGTGCATAAGGCACGTCATACTGCTCTTTAGCGCCTTCACTTTTTGGAACAAATTGAGCGTTAATAAGTGGATTTTTAAGTAGTTGATCTGTGGTGTTTGTACGGGCTTTATCACCCTCAGGGGCGGCATTTAAATCCCCTAAGATAACAAAACGAGAGTAAGTTTTTAAACCGCCTTTTTCGCCTTTATCATCGTAAATATACTTAGCGTTTGAAACGTAATCGGCAATTAGCCTTACTTCATCATGGTTACGCTTGCCGTTTCTATCCTCTTTACCGTCAAATACAGGCGGTGTTGGGTGAGATGCAATAACATGAATGGTTTTATCATTTACGTTAATAGGTAAATCCCAAAACGATTTAGAGCTAAGTCTAAGTGCTTGCCATTCTTGTGCGTTATACCAGTTTTCGCCTGTTTTAGGCATTACGGGCATTTGTGCATTTGGCATGTCTTTATATTTAAAGGTTTGAAGGGTTCTTACTTTATCAAAACCGATTGGGTATTTTGACAAAATAGCCATACCGTAATGCCCTTCAAAAAAGCCAAAACCTTGTGCATCGCCCATCACGCCATTTTTCTTGCCGTCGTTATCTAAATCAAACTCAGTGGCTAGGCCTGTATTTACCGGGGCAATATAAGAGTAAGGGTAATTAATAGCGGCTTGTTTTTGCTGACCTACATTTAAATAATGCTTATTAAAGTATTCAATTCCCTGCTCTTTTGGGATGTAATCAAATTCGTTAAGTAAAATAATGTCAGGGCGAACACGTTGAATAATTTCCGCTATGTTCTTAATTTGCTGGTGGTTTGCTTTAAGTGCATTAACTAAAGCATCACTTTTAACTTGCTCACCTTTAGGGGTGTGATTAGTTGCATCCATACTTACATTAAAAGTAGCAACACGAAGAAAGTCTGATGCAAATGCACTGTTACTAAAAAAAGGACTAAAAGAAGCGGCAACAAGTAGTGCGCTATAAATTGCTTTAAGTTTCATTAAATAATTTCACTGTAAAATTTTAGACTCAATCATTATTTCACAATCTAGGTAACCTTGCGCTTTTTTTAAATACAAAAAAATGCCGAGCAAGCTCGGCATTTAATAAAACGGTTAGCCATTTAATGAAGAATTATGTTAGCCGCCGCTTTTAAAATACCTGGGTAATTTTGCTCAGGTAAATATTCAGTAAGCTCACCTAATTTATCTGCTAGGTCGTTCATGCTAGTGGCCGATACGTTTATATGGCCCATTTTACGACCTGGTTTTGCAGTTTTACCGTACCAATGGCTAGTCACATCTGCATATTTAAGTACGTCAGCTGGAATATTAGGTTGCCC
>NZ_PJBR01000155.1:0-4660 GCF_002863625.1 Pseudoalteromonas sp. MelDa3
TAGTAGATACACTAAAAAAGCGAAAGGTTATTCACCTTTCGCTTTTTAAATATAAATAGCTTTGTGTAAATTAAGCTAGTTTGTCTGATGCTACTTTGTATGTTGGATCTTCAATCACATTCACTTCAACCAAATCACGTGCTTTATGCAACAACTGCGTACAGTCTTTACTTAAGTGACGTAAGTGAAGTTGTTTACCTGCTTTTGTGTACTTATCAGCAAGTGTGTCAATTGCTTCTATTGCACTGTGATCAGATACGCGGCTATGCTTAAATTCAACAATTACATTTTTAGGGTCATTTTTAACATCAAATAACTCTGCAAAGTTTTTAACTGAACCAAAGAAAAGCGGGCCATGTAACTCATATACTTTAGCGCCTTCTTCATCAATATAGTTAGTTGTGTATATGTGCTTAGCATGCTGCCAAGCAAATACTAATGCAGATACAATAACACCTACACATACTGCAATCGCTAAATCGGTAATAACAGTCACACCCGATACAAGTACTATTACGAAAGCGTCTGATAGAGGCACACGCTTCATCATTTTAAAGCTGGCCCATTCAAACGTACCTAATACAACCATAAACATAACACCAACAAGTGCAGCTAGTGGGATCATCTCAATTAAGCTTGAAGCGAATATGATAAACGCAAGCAACATCAATGCAGCACTTATACCCGATAAGCGAGAACGACCACCTGAGTTAATGTTGATCATTGATTGACCAATCATTGCACAACCACCCATAGCACCAAACATACCACAAGTAATATTTGCAGCGCCTTGGCCTATACACTCTTTATTACTATGACCGCGAGTTTCTGTAATCTCGTCAATTAAGCTAAGCGTTAATAATGATTCAATTAAACCAATAGCCGCTAAAATAAGTGCATAAGGAAAAATAATTTGTAGCGTTTCGAAAGTAAACGGCACCATAGGAATATGAAACTGAGGTAAACCGCCTGCAATTGTTGCAGCTTCGTCGCCTGTCATTCCTTTTAAGAAATCAACTACAGTATGCGCTTCTAAATCCAAACCAATGACTAAAGCAGTCACTGTAATAATAGCGACTAATGTAGAGGGTACAGCCGTTGTTAGTTTAGGTAAAAACTGAATAATAGCCATGGTTAAAGCCACTAAACCAAGCATAATATATAACGGGTTACCCGTCATCCATTCTTGTCCGCCCATACCATCAGGCACTTTAAATTGTCCTAACTGAGCAAGAAAAATAACAATAGCTAAGCCGTTTACAAAACCAAGCATTACCGGATGAGGAACCATGCGGATAAACTTACCGAGTTTAAATACACCCGCGAGTATCTGCAGTATGCCCATGAGCAATACGGTCGCAAATAAATACTCAACACCATGATCAAGCACTAAACTTACCATAACAACAGCTAGTGCACCGGTTGCACCTGAAATCATACCAGGGCGGCCACCAAATATAGCCGTGATTAAACCAACGATAAACGCGGCATATAGACCAACTAAAGGTTCTACATTTGCAACAAAGGCAAACGCAACAGCTTCTGGCACCAAGGCTAGCGCCACAGTTAATCCAGATAGAATATCGTTTTTAGCAGAGCTAGGCGCCCTACTGAGTAAGTTAAACATTGAGTTCCTCAAATGGTGTAATGGGTATCAAAAAAAGCGCTAAATTCTACCAAATTAGCGCTCAGTTAACAATTGTCATTATGTGGTTAAACTAAACTAAAAGAGGTTTAGCTTTTAAAAGAAGTGCTTTTATAAAGGGAGGGAAGTACTGCGTTTTACACATGTCATTGTTACATTAGAATGTACTTCTTGTACATATTCTAAGCTTAGTAAATTATCGCGTACAAAGTGCTCATAACCTTCTATGCCTTGTGAAATTATGCGTAGCATAAAGTCCATTGTTCCGGCCATGGTGTAACACTCTGTTACTTGATCATAACTCATTATAAGTTTTTCAAATTCAGCAAGGTTCTTTTTACCGTGATTTGATAAGCGCACATGTGCATATACAAGCATATCAAAGCCAAGTTTTTTCTCATCTAAAAGAGCCACTTTGCTTTTTATATAACCATCTTGCTCTAGCTTGGCAATTCGACGCCAGCATGGAGACTGAGACAAGCCTACTTTATCAGCAATTTCTGCGGTTGATAAACTAGCATCTTGTTGTAAAAGTGCCAATATTTGGCGATCTACGTGATTTAGAGACATTTTATTTCTTATTTATCAAATAAACTGGTTAAATTATACAACCATTTTAAAACTCAGTCTGCTTATTTTTAATTTTTATGCAGTTTGCCAAACTTCAAATAAGTAACTTAACCAAACTTACCACTCACAAAAGGATTTGTTTTTTTTTCAAATCCAACCGTAGTGTCGCTCCCATGCCCTGCCAATATTTTAGTATTATCAGGTAAGGTTAGAATATGCGTCTTAATCGACTCTATAAGTTGTTCGCTGTTCCCCTTAGGGAAATCAGTTCGCCCTACTGAGCCTTTAAAAATAACATCACCTACAATAACGCATTCATTGTCTTGTTGATAAAACACAATATGACCAGGTGTATGCCCTGGGCAATGCTTCACTAAAAAGCTAAGTTTACCTACGCTCACAGTGTCGTTATGGTTTAGCCAAATATCCGGATAAAAAGGCTCAATGGGTTTAAACCCGAACATTTGTGCTTGCATAGGTAAGTTTTCAAACCAGAAGTACTCATCTTTTTGTGGGCCAATAATTTGTACGTTAAATTGATTACGTAAAATATCAGCCCCACCCACATGATCTAAATGCCCGTGCGTTAACCAAATAGCACTTAATTCTAGTTTATGCTCATTAAGGGCTGCTACTATTTTATCAGGGTCGCCACCTGGGTCTATGACTACGGCTTGTTTAGTTTCACTACACCAAATAATACGACTATTTTGTGCAAATGCAGTGACGGGTATGGTTATAATTTGCATATTAGATTTCTTTACTTTTTTGATCCGGAATAACAACTTCTTCTTCAAATGACATCAATATTGGGTACTTTAAGTACGCTTGATCATAAAATGGACTTTGCTCATATAACCAGTTTAATCTCGCATCAGCGTCGCTTGCGAACGATTTATCTTTAAGCTTTTCATCAAACTTAAGCGCTAGCTTTGGATTGTCTTTTAGCATTTGGCGTGCAAACGGAATTAGTGCATAGTTTTCCATATACTCAGTACGCTGAAAAATAGTATTAAATTCCCCCCATGCAAAAAACGAATCTGGTGCTTCAGGATGCAATAAATGCACAGCAAGCTCACCTGCTTTTTGTTGAGTATTGACTTGATACCAACCATCTAAATCTACATTTATTGCAGGGACATAATCAAAACTTGCTGACACTCTAAAACGGCCTTCAAATGGTGCTTTATCAAACGTGTAGTCTGCCACCTTTGCTACTTTTAAAGGCTGTGTGTTTGCCCCTTCAAGTTTATTAATAGAGACACCATGTAACTTTAGTTTCTTAATAATATTGCGATATACAGGCGGAATAAAAAAAGCTTTAGGTACTTCAACTGTATGTTGTACATCTTTTTGCCAATAAATAGGTAAGTCGGTATATGTATGTGCTTTACCCAAATACTTCACTTCATTTTGGCCTGAGAGCGCATTCATGCTTGATGAATACTCAATACCTTTAAACTGCGCAATCGTATCAGCTTGCTTGGCATAGCCACGCTTTACTATTAACTGTTTAGGAACAAATTCCTGTTCTTTTTTTACTGCATTAGCTAATTCATGACTGTGCTTTGATAGCGCAGTAATAGCACCATCTAAAAATACGTAAGTTCCTAATACACGTTGCTTGTAAGGCTTCAATGAATGATTTTCAACTAAAATAGTCGGTAATGACTTTAAATCACCCCAACCATTTGAAAAGCGCGGCGTAGCAACCCATCCCGCTAATCCTTTTTTAAAGTCGCGCTTGTCCATAACAAAAACAAGTGGCCCTGGCATGTGCCCTTGCTTAGCTAGCGTATCGTCAATCAGAGGCTTAAAAAACTGGTTTAGTGCATCAGATACCGCAGGCGACTCGCTTGAAAATACCGGACTGTAGCCATAAGTCACATCATATTGGTAATCTGCGCCGTCGGTTACGTGTACATCAATGTATAAATTTGGGTTGTAGTCGTTAATAACCTTTAAAACACTTCTAACTTCTGGGGTATCTAATTTAGTAAAATCGCGATTTAAATTAAGGTTATTAGCATTTGTTCTAAAGCCCATTTTTGCAGGGCCCCGTTGATTGATGCGATTGAATGCACTGCTACGTTCGTGTCCATCTACATTTAAAATAGGAATAAATAATATGTTTACCTTTTTTAAAATGTCACGGCGCTTACCCGTCGCTATATCTCTGAGTAACATAAACATGGCATCTTTACCGTCTATTTCACCAGAATGTATTCCTGCCTGGATAAAAATAGTTGGCTTAGTACTATTAGCCATTTGCCTTGCTTCAAAAAAGCCTTGCTCACTGGCAATCAACATTTTTATTGCACGCTTGCTATTACTATAGCCTATGGTTTGAGATTGAAACTGAGTAGGGTTTGCAGCAACTAACCTATCTACAAATGCCATTGTATTTGCATAATCTGGCGACGCTTCCCCTTCTGACAACTCAAA
>NZ_PJBR01000156.1:0-4502 GCF_002863625.1 Pseudoalteromonas sp. MelDa3
TGTAAAACGATGAGTGTTGATTAATTCGAGTGGGAACTGGATGAGAATTTTTAAAGCGAAAAGCCCAGCAGGATTTGCTGAAGAATATATAGTTGAATCTATTTGGAACGGCGATTTCCCTCCAGGTTCAATTCTACCTGCCGAGCGAGAACTTTCAGAGTTAATTGGTGTAACAAGAACGACCTTGAGAGAAGTATTACAGCGTTTAGCACGTGATGGTTGGTTAACAATTCAGCATGGTAAACCAACAAAAGTAAATAACTTTTGGGAAACGTCTGGCTTAAATATTCTTGAAACACTAGCGCGCTTAGATGAAGACAAGATGCCAGAGCTGACAGATCAGCTTTTATCTGCACGTACTAATATTAGTGCTATTTATACACGTGCTGCAATTAAGTTAAATCCTGAACGTGTAATTGAAATTTTATCACAAAGTCATGAGCTAGAAGATACTGCGCAGGCATTTGCTGACTACGATTACAAAGTTCATCACGAATTAGCCGTTGCGGGTAATAACCGTATTTATGTATTAATACTCAACGGTTTTAGAGGTTTTTATTCAAAGATTGGTTGTCATTACTTCTCTGATGCCGGAACTCGTGAACTTGCTCGTCAGTTTTATAAAGATTTAACAATCTTGGCAGAAAATAAAGAGCACGATGGTGCTATTTCGATGATGCGTAAATACGGTCATCAAACAGGTGAGATTTGGCAAAAAATCCGAGGCGATATGCCCTCAGATATAATGGATTAAATTTAAACGAGAAACCTGCATTTGCAGGTTTTTTTGTACCTGTAAAAATTAATACCACATTATATGAATTTTTAAACAATTTAATGTATTAAGCCTTCTTCAGTAACGTCAAAAGTTCTATCTAATTACAACGCAATTTACACTTCAAAATAAACCTATTATTCAAGCAGATTAGTGCAAGTTGTAAGTGTTCGTTATTTTCGATTGCTCACATCGTTAAATGCGATTGTTCTTTTGTAGTGAATAACTTTAGAATGCCAATTAATTATATGTGTTCGCTATTGGTTTTTAATTTTTAGCGCCCATATAAGTACCAGCATTGCGAAAGCAATTGAAAACAAACTCAAAATATTTGGAGAATAAAATGGGTGTATTAGTAGGCCGCCAGGCACCAGACTTTACCGCTGCAGCTGTTCTTGGTAACGGTGAAATTGTAGATAGCTATAACCTTCATGAAACAATTAAAGGTAAAAAAGCAGTTATCTTCTTTTACCCACTAGATTTCACGTTTGTATGTCCTTCTGAACTTATTGCATTTGATAAGCGTTTTGAAGAGTTTCAAAAGCGTGGCGTAGAAGTAATTGGTGTTTCTATCGATTCACAATTCTCACATAACGCATGGCGTAACACTGCTGTTGCAGACGGCGGTATTGGTAAAGTTCAATACGCACTAGTTGCAGATGTTAAACACGAAATTTGTAAAGCGTATGACGTTGAGCATCCAGAAGCGGGTGTTGCATTTCGTGGTTCATTCTTAATCGACGAAGAAGGCAATGTACGTCACCAAGTAGTGAACGATTTACCACTAGGTCGTAACATCGACGAAATGCTTCGCATGGTTGACGCGCTAGCGTTCCACACTGAGCACGGTGAAGTATGTCCTGCTGGTTGGACTGAAGGTAAAAAAGGTATGGACGCAAGCCCTGAAGGCGTTGCTAAGTTCTTATCTGAAAACGAAGGCGAGCTATAATTTAGCCCTTAGTTTTAAATAAAAAAACCGCCAATTGGCGGTTTTTTTATGTCTTTAATTAGAAAGAAAAACTTACTTTAGTGTACAAGTAGCGGCCACGAGGGTTATGCACAGCTGATGCATAACCGTATAAATCGCCATCGCCATCACCAATTGCAAATGGTGGCTCTTCATCAAATAAGTTATTAACACCTAAAGATATTTTAGCTGACTCAGTAATACGGTACGACGTTTGTAAATCAACAAGCGTTTGCGAGTCAATCATACGTGAAGTATTGCTATCAAAGTCTAAATTGCCATCAAAGTCGATATCAGGCGTATCTTCAAATTCACCTACATAACTGATATTTACATTGGTGTTAAACTCACCAATTTCCCAGTTGGTTGAGAAAATAAAGCGATGCTCTGGGTAGCCATATTCACCCGTGTAATCACGACCATCTTTTTCAAACTTATCTTGATATGCCCACTCTAAATTAAATTTAAGTAAACCTAAGTCATCAAGAGAGTGGTTATAGTTTGCTGAAACATCAACACCAGACACTTCTTGCGATGATAAATTTTTAAATGTGCTGTGTATTTTTTGTATTGTGCCTAAGCTTGCTCCGCCTGTAGGGGCTAAACGAACACATACGGTACTATTTTGGTTACCACATTCTGCAGCATAAATAGGACCAAATTCTTCTTCATCGATTTTGTTATCTTGAGTAATGCTCCATACATCAACACTTAAACCAAACTCAGCTGTAGGTGCCCAGATAACGCCCACGTTCCATGATTCTGACTCTTCTGCTTGTAAATCAGGGTTACCAGAGAACTCAATATTGTAATCAAGTGCTTGGCAATCTAATCCTGTTTGTTCACAGCGCTGTGTATCAACAAAAAATTGGCTTTTTTGTGATGGACCTAAGCCTATTTGCGCTAATGAAGGCGCTCTAAAGCCTTGCGCCCAAGAACCACGAACCGTTACTTCATCAGTCGGTGCCCAGCGCAGAGCTATTTTTGGATTTGTAGTTGTACCAAAGTCGCTATAATCATCGTAACGACCGGCTAATTGTAGTTCGAGGTTTTCAGCAAGTGGGATTGAGAACTCAACATATGCAGCGTATTGTTCACGATCAGCAGAAGCTGATACTGATTCAGTACCAAATATTAAGCCACGTTGAAATTGATCATCAGGGATATCATTTACATCTTCTTCACGGTACTCAATACCGGCGGCCATCATTACAGCTTCGCCACCAAAACTAAACGCTTCACCTGTAATGTTAGCGTCAAAAGAGGTCATATGAGACTCACCGCGACGCACTAAGCTGGTTGTGATTCTGTCAATTACAGCTGGGTCGTTATATGTGCCACCGAATGGATTATAGTTACCGGCATCAATTTCTTGTTGTAAGAAATCGGTGCGTACCCAGCCTTGTGTACGATCGCCTGTTTGTAGTGATTTGCTGCGACCTTTTTGTACCGCTGTCTCCCAGCTCCAATCGTTTATTTCGCCTTTTAACCCTGCAACAAAGCGTAAGGTGTCTGACTCAATGTCCCATTGGCGAGCGCCTGCATCTACTGTACGGTAACGACCAATTTGAATGTCTTCACCAAATGGATTGTTTGGGTGATTAGCGGGTACCGTAAGGCCTGCATCTTCATCAAGTGGTGTTGGTGCACCTGCAGCGACAGAGCTGTTATGTTGAACAGCCATTTCTAAAAAGCCAGTAATGCCGTTATCAAAGCGGTATTCAAATTGTGAAATAGCGCCTACACGCTCAGATGCTGGGGCAACATATCCATATGGGCCGTAATCAAATAAACAGCTACCACTTGAAGTTGCATTTTCAGCAGGACAGGCAGGGTCGATTGTTTTAACGCCATCCACATAAAAGTAGCCTGGGAAACCACGAGATGAACGGAAATCTTCACCACCATAAGGTGCTTGGTTTGCAGTGCCAAGGCTGCCCATTTCATCAGAAGAAAGAGAGGTGTTTTTAAAGTAATCGATAATAACAGATGCACTACTTTTTTCGCTTGTTGTACCCCAAACTAGGCTTGCTGTTGTTTCTTCATAATTTGGACCATCTGTACCACCATAGCCTAGATTAATCTCAACACCATCAATATCTTTCTTTAAGATAACGTTAACTACACCCGCTACTGCATCTGAGCCATAGATAGCTGAAGCGCCATCTTTTAGTATGTCGATACGCTCAATAGCAGAAACAGGAATACTGTTAATATCTACAAATGAGTTGGTGATACCTTCAGCAAAGGCACTAATTGATACACGGCGACCATTAATTAATACCAGTGTTGCATCGGCTCCTAAGCCACGTAAGCTTACTGCAGCTGAACCGTTAGCGGTTGAATCTTGGTTGTTACCACGAGTAGAGAAAGTACCGCTACCTGCTACAGGCATTCTTTCTAGAAGTTGCTGTAAATTATCGTAACCCATGTTTTCGATTTCAGCTCTACCGATTGATTGTACCGGAGAAGGTCCTTCAATATCAGTTCGCTTAATACGAGAACCAGTAACCTGAATTCGCTCTACTTTTTTGGCTTCTTCTGCTGCGTAGGCTGTTGTTGTAAAACCTGCTGATAATGCGAGTGTTGCGCCCACAATAATGCTTGGTGTAAATGCAGTTGATTGCTTCATCCTTAAGTCCTTGTTGATATATTATAAAATTATTTGCTTAACAAGCGCAGGTGTTAATATCATGTAACTTAAGTGTTAGCAATTAGCTTAATTTGTGATTTAAGTATTAGTTTCAATGCCTTTTTGTG
>NZ_PJBR01000008.1:0-133111 GCF_002863625.1 Pseudoalteromonas sp. MelDa3
GTTCTAAAATGAGTAGTAATTTATTAGGGCAGTTTAAGTCGTCGAGCTGAGTTGGCGATAAATTAAATGCCATTTTAAAATCATGACCTAGTTGCGCTTTCATATTTTTAAATTCGCTGGTGGCCTTTTCAAAAAGAGAAAATGTAATTTGATTAATTAAGTTGTGTTGTTCGGCAGTGTTTATAAAACGGTTAGGTAAAATAATATTGCCGTCTTTACTTGATAAAATACGTGCTAAGACTTCAACGCTTTCAATTTTATTGTTATCAGCGTTTATTTTTGGTTGGTAAAAAGGCGTTATTTCATCGTTTTTTAATGCATCAATAAGCTCATCTTTTGAAATGGCTGACTCTTTTAATAAAGTGTGGCTGTTTAATTGCGCCACTTTAATAAGTAACCTACTAACCTGAGACAGTTGCACTGGCTTTTCAATATTACCAATGAGGTGAGCGTTATGTTGTTTCGCGAGATTGGCAGCTAAGCTAATAACTTTATGGTCCATTTCAGAAACAATTATAATACCGCCTTGATAATGTAACTCTCCTAAGTGGCGGATTAATTCCATGCCGTCCATTTCGGGCATATTGAGATCAGTAAAAATAGCATCAAAGTAGTTGATATCCTCTTTAACTTTTTCAAGAGCTTCTTTTGCATTCAGGCACGTAGTTATAGTGTTAGACATACCCAATTCGTTAAGTATAGCTTCCATAACGATCAAAATTGCTTTTGAATCGTCAACAACTAAAATATTAGGCACTATTTTGTCCACTGTTATCCCTTTCAATGTATCGCTTGGAGTTACTATAAAAGTAGTAGTGTTTTTTTATTTTGTCAGTATCAAATACTTTTATTTTGAAAATAGTTACCTAGCACCTTCACTCGTGTTTTTAAGCTGATTAGGTATACTAGCGCCATTGTTTTAAACGGTCTTAATTATGATAAGAATAGATCTTACTTTAGCCGAGCAGCCATTTTCGCTTATGGTGTCTGGGCAAAAAATTGTGCAGGTATTTCACGCGCAACAAGCCATTACCTTTGATAACCCTCGTGAAAATTATTTTCAATTTACTTACGACAACAAAGTAATAGGTATTGATACAGCTGCAGTGGAAGAGCAAAGCATTTCGCTCTTTGTAGATGATCAATTTGCAACACAACTTGCGTTACCAGCACCTACAAATGGATCACCTAAAAAAGGCTTTTTAGGGCTAGCTGCATTAGGTTTTAAGCTTTTTAAAAGTGCTAAGGTAATTAAAGTAGTGCTTGCCGGGGCTTCTGTTGCAGGCTATGCGTGGTTATTTAGTATTGAATTTGCACTAATGCTGATTGGGTGTTTAGTTGTACATGAGTACGGCCATGTGCGAGCAATGAAATATTTTGGTATAAAAACCAAAGGTATTTATTTAATCCCGTTTGTTGGTGGGCTAGCTGTAAGTGACGATAAAATAACGACTCGCTGGCAAGATGTCGTTATATCGCTAATGGGGCCTGCATTTGGTTTAATTACCTCGGTACTGGGTGTCGTTTTATATTACGCCACCGAGATGGAAATATTTGCAGGTGTGGCGGTTCTTAGTGCGTTATTAAATTTATTTAACTTGTTACCTATTTTACCGCTTGATGGCGGGCATGTATTAAAAAGTATTAGCTTTTCAATGCGTTCATGGATTGGTTTAATCGTATGTTTACTCGGTGTATTTTTTGGCTTATGGCTGAGCTACACATTTGGCTTAATGTTATTGGTATTCTTTTTGTTTGTAGGTGCGCTGGAAATTGTATTTGAGTGGCGAGGCCGTCACTATTCACATTTAATGCCACTAGATAAATATGGCCAAGGCTTTTCAGCGGTTATGTATGCAGTTGTAGTAGCTGGGCATGTAGCTGTAATGATGCACTTTGCCGATTCGGAAAATCCAATATTGAGCCTTCCAATGACTATTTTATCGAGCTAGCATTTATCGTTCTAGGTAAAAGCGGGCTGTAATATTTGTTACAGCCCGTTAAAAATTAATAAAAGCTCAATACCAGCGATATAAAAACCCCAGTCACAAACAACTGCACAACACAAAACCCCATAATATCTTTTGCTTTTAGGCCTGCTATAGCCAATACGGGCAACGCCCAAAAAGGTTGAATTAAATTAGTCCAGGCATCACCCCATGCAACAGCCATTGCAACGCGCGATATATCAGCACCTAGCTCTTGCGCTGCGGGTATTACAATAGGTGCTTGTACAGCCCATTGGCCACCGCCAGAGGGAACAAACATATTAACGAGCCCTGCACTTATAAAACTAAAGAATGGCAAGCTATCAGCATCTGCAACGGCAATAAAGCCACGTGATATCTGTTGTGCTAACCCTGTATCGACCATTACCGCCATGATGCCGGCATAAAAAGGAAATTGAATAACAATGCCAGCCCCGCTTGGAATTGCTTGTTGCAGGCTATTAAGTAAATTATGGGGTGTTTGATGCAGTGTAATAGCTAAAAATAAAAACACGGCAATAACGCTATTAAGGTTTAAGTTTCCGCCAGTAATAAAAAAGTAATAGCCTAAATATGCCAAACCTAATAAGCCAATTGTCATACCGAGTAGTTTACTTTGTTCCAAATGTTGAGCGGGTCTGGTTATTGTTGTGGGCTTAGGTGTTGTCTCTTGTAAAAGAGCTGGGTCGATATATACGCTTTCTTGCTCGCTTGGCAGCATATAGCGATTAACGAGCGGCATAATAATGAATAAACCAACTAATATGGCTATATTAAAGCCCGCAAACAAAGTGTGCTCTGTACTAATAATACCAATGCTGGACTCTGAAAAGTGACCATCGGTTGCGATAGTTAAAGGAATCGAACCGGCTAATCCGCCATGCCATACAACAAAACCTGAGTAAGCGCTGGCTACTAATAATCGATAATCAACACGAGTATGTTTAGCAATTGCCTTGGCAAAAAGGGCACCAATAACTAAGCCAAATCCCCAATTTATCCAGCTCGCTAAAAGCGAAATAAGCGTGACTAATATAATTGCTTTAGGTGCTGTATTTGCGAGTGTTGCTAGTTTTTCTAATAACTTACTTATAGGAGGCGTACTTGCCAGCATGTAGCCTGTAATTAACACTAGTAGCATTTGCATAGCAAAACTTAATAAGTTCCAAAACCCACCTCCCCACGCTTGTAATACTTCAATGTTAGTTGCGGTTGTAAATAAGCTCGCACTGACAAGAGTAATTATTGTAAGTAAAATTACAAATATAAAAGGGTCGGGAAGATAGCGTTCTACAATTTTAGTAAAAGGGCGGGCTATTTTATTAAGCATAAGCACAACTGTTTTGGTTATTATTTTAACGCTAATTAATCATGAAAAATCACCATTGGCAAACAGCATTTAGTCTTATATTTGTGGTTAAAAGCTTAAACATTGCTTAAAAGCATCGCTTACAGTAACGTACTGTTTATAGATAATTTACTAACGAAGACTTTGTATTATGCCGGTGATATTTAAAAGGCTAGCGTTACTTGTTCGCGCTCATATAGATCAGTTGAGTTGGCAAGCAGTGGCATTAGCTATTTTGACTCATATGCTATTAACATGGAGCTTACTATTTATAGCGAATGAGAAAGCGTTAACCTCGCTTACTACCTTTTTTTACTATTACACAGTAACAACATCAACAGTGGGATATGGTGACTTTAGTCCAACTACTGATCTTGGTCGTTGGGTGGTTGCATTAATACAAATTCCATTTGGTTTAGCTTTATTTGGTGTTTTGCTAGGAAAAGCAGGACAAACTGTTACTTACTTAATTAGGCGCGCTATGACTGGTGATAAAAACTTTGCCCACAGTAACCACCATATTATTATTTTTGGTTGGCACGACACTCGTACAAAAAAGATGATTGATTACATTTTGGCAGATACGAAACGTACTGACCGTCGTATTTTACTCGCGGTAACAGAGCAAATGGATCATCCTTTTTTAGCTAACGAAAGCGTTGATTTTGCACGTTTAACGAGCTTCACTAATTTAGCTGAACTAGAGCGGGTAGCTATTCGTAGTGCTGATAAAGTGATTATTGATGGTCAAGATGACGATCAGACATTTACAACAGCCCTGCGCATTAGTCGCTTAGTAAAAGATGATTGTCATATAAGTGCTCACTTTTTGGATGAAACCAAAGTTGAGATGATGTTAGAGCATTGCCAAAATGTAGAGTGTAGTAGTGCAAAATCAGCTGAGATACTCGTACGCTCAATGCAAGATCCAGGTTCGAGCCGTGTGCAAGAGGAGCTGCTATCTACTTTGCACGGCGATACACAATTTAGCTTGAAAGTACCAAGTGGCTGCAAAGATATGGAGTTTGGTACTTTGTTTCATCATTTTAAGCTTGAGCATGATGCAATACTGTTAGGTGTTGCCCATAATTTAAGTGCGCAAAATATGGATTTAAACCCACCATTAGATTACAAAGTAAGTGAAGGCGATATTTTACACTATATATCGGTAGATCGAGTATTAAGTAGTGAAGTAGACTGGTCGAGCCTAGAAAAGTAATGAATGAAGTTGTATTTTTAATTGTTGTTTTAAGTGCTTACATATTACCTGTCGTTATTGTACTTAACAGTAAGCGTACACAGGGTCATGAAAAGAATGGCTGGCTAATGGGAATCATTATATTTTCTTGGTTAGGTTTAATGATGTACTTTACCATTGTGCCCAAGCATAGGCACAAAAAGAAAAAGGCTAAATAGAGTAATTAGCCTTTATAGCCGTTTTCGTTGGAATAATTACTCTTCCAACTGTTTGAGTTTATGCTCAATTAGAGGGTCGTCAGGTAGAAGTTGCTGGGCGACTTCTAATAGCTGAATAGCATCATTAGGGTGCTCATCTTGGTGCTTAAGTGCCACATCTATTAATGGCTGAATATCAATTTTTGCTTGATGCTCTTGTACATACACTTCTTTTTCATCAGCTAAAATTTTATGCGCTGTACTCAATAATGCTAAACGATGGGGGGAGTCTGCATTAGCCGTATTGAGACTTTGATAATAATCTTCTTTTAAGCGTAAGGTTTTGGTTTGCAGGCGAAACTGTGCAATATCGATTTGCTGATGTTGAATGAAATCAACGGCTACTTGCTTATAAAACCCAAACTTATTCAAATATGTAGCGTGTGTGCCATGTCCCATACCAAATACTCGCAAGTGAGTTAACTGCTTATAGCGCTTGGCGTGCATTCGGTCTATACGATTAGTAGGATCGTAAATAATATAGCCTTGGGCATCTCCTAAATCTAGATCGTGATAATCTTGTTGCCATTCAA
Organism: Pseudoalteromonas sp. MelDa3; assembly: GCF_002863625.1. Lineage (NCBI taxonomy): Bacteria > Pseudomonadati > Pseudomonadota > Gammaproteobacteria > Alteromonadales > Pseudoalteromonadaceae > Pseudoalteromonas > Pseudoalteromonas sp. MelDa3. The sequence goes on from NZ_PJBR01000008.1 coordinate 5,325, forward strand.
ACTGCTGAGCTATATCGGTACTAGAGCGGTCATCCCACGGTACTAATTCTTTATTTTTAGTACTTACCGGGTGAAAGAACAGTACTTGGTTTAGCTTTAATAGTTTAGCAAAAGCGCCAACAGCAAATCCGCCACGGCTTAAGCCATAGCCTAATCGACAATTAAACGGCGTAAGTAATGTTGATAATTGCTCGAGAAAAAAGATTAAATTACGATTACGAAACCAATTACTTTTACCTAAATGCTGAAAAGCGATTACGTTTACGTTTTGTTTTTGAGCCAAGTGATAACCCCATGGTGCAAAATCAGGGTGAAGATCTTGCTCTTGCACGTTAGTGCCTGCGGGTGAAAAGGTAAAAAGCAGGGGCTTATTAACGTCAACAAAATCATACTTAACAAATACATCGCCGAGTAAATCACTACCCGTCATGGGTAATCGAGTTTGTTGCTCATTGCGCGGGAGAGTTAACCATTCATCTAACCAATACAGTAATTTCATTAATCCTCCAGCTATAAGTCAGCGTAGATCATATCAAACTCAATGAAATTAGGTCAAACCGAGAGGGTGTTACTGCGCCATTTTGATTATTTCATCCCAGTCATTTTTAGTAACAGGCATTATTGATAGTCGTCCGCCTTTTTTAAGTGCGATTTCAGTAATATTATTATTGGCTTTAATATCTTTAAGGCTAATTAATTTTTTTAAATGGCTTTGGTAAGTAACCTCAACAACAACCCAGCGTGGTTTGTCGCTGGTGGCTTTTGCATCGTAATAGTCGCTACTTAAATCAAACTGAGTAGGGTCAGGGTAGGCATCGTGTGTCACTTCGGCAATACCCGCTACACCTACGTGTTTACAGCTTGAATGGTAAATCATCACTGAATCACCGAGCTTAACGCCATCACGCATAAAGTTTCGCGCTTGGTAATTACGCACGCCTTCCCAAAAAGTCGTTTGTTTTGGTGCGTTTTTTAAATCATCTAATGAAAACGCATCGGGTTCAGTTTTAAATAGCCAGTAAGCCATAACAGTATTCCTAACAAATATTTACTTCCCACTATTGTATAGTATCATTTGGATACTAGGGTAATGAGGAAGAAGTAATGAGCCAAGTATTAGATGATTTATTGTCGTTGTTAACACTTGAAGAAATTGAGCAAGGTTTATATCGAGGACAAAGCCAAGATTTAGGCTTTGGTGCTGTGTTTGGCGGTCAAGTTATGGGGCAGGCGCTTTCTGCCGCTAAAGAAACTCTACCTGAGGGGCGTATAGTTCACTCATTACATTCTTACTTTTTACGCCCAGGCGATCCAGCTAAACCGATTGTTTATGATGTAGAAACTATTCGCGATGGAAAGAGCTTTAGTACTCGCCGAGTAAAAGCGATTCAGTACGGTAAGCCAATTTTTTATATGACAGCGTCGTTTCAGGGTGAAGAAAATGGTTTGTCGCATCAAGCAACAATGCCTGATGTACCCGCACCTGAAGAGTTACGCTCATCACTTGAGTTTTATCAAGATAACGCTTCTCATATCCCTGAAGTCATCCGTAATAAGTTTACGCGTGAAATGCCAATTGAAATGCGACCAGTAACTTTTCATAACCCGTTTAAACCAGAAGTTATGGAGCCGGTAAAGCATATTTGGTTTAAAGCTAATGGTGAAATGCCAGACGATCAGCGCATCCACAATTATTTATTAGCATACGCCTCTGATTTTGAGTTTTTACCAACAGCATTGCAGCCTCATGGTGTATCGTTTATGCAGCCAAATATGCAAGTAGCTACTATTGATCATGCAATGTGGTTTCATCGGCCATTTAGAATGGATGATTGGATTTTGTATTCAATTGACAGTCCAAGTGCGAGTAATGGGTGTGGTTTGGTACGCGGGCAGTTTTTTGATCGCCAAGGCAACTTGGTTGCCTCAACAATGCAAGAAGGGGTTATGCGTCAGCGCTAACCCCCCTTCTATAGATATATTACTAGTTACACTGATCTTGTACTATATCGCTGATTGACTGCCAGACGCGTGCTGGCAGTAATGTTTTAAGGTGTGCGTAGGTTTCGCAAAGTTGTGTACTGCCTACTAAGCCTTTATCACCCTCTGTTATTAACGACTCGCCACGTAAGTTTTCGATAAAACTAACAAGTACTTTTTTATCAAAAAACTCAGGTGTTTTAATGCCATGCAGTGTGCCTAAACGCTGTGCAAGCACTTGGCTCTCTCGTTCTAATTCTGCTTTTTCAATGCCATCACTTGTTTGAATAAAACCAATCACAATAGCGTAACGTTGTAGAGTAAAACTAAGTGCTCGTCCAAGCATTTCTAGCTTAGCTAAGCAGTCATTACTGTTCGTTATATGAATGTTATCGCCATCAAACTCAATTAAATTTTGATCAGCAAAGTTAGCTAAAATACGCGTTATATAGTTTTCATCAAGAGGCTGTAAATACCATTCTTTAGCAAATAATGGATAAAACGTTTTTACAAGTTGCTGGCATTGCTCAATAGTTGTGCTGTGTTGTTTAAATAGATGTAGTGCAATTAAGCTTGGTACTGCAAATAAGTGCAAAATATTGTTTCGGTAGTAATTAAACAGTACTTTTTCTTTATCGCTAATAGTAATAATTTCGCCAAATTCATCACTGATAACTTCAAACTTATTCAGCTTTAATGCATGCGTTAGTAATTGCTCTGGTGTTTCGTTTGGCGCGGTTACTTTATCGCTATAGCTTGCATCGCGCTGTAAGCGCAGATAAAAATCAAGTTGTGCTAATAGCTTTGGTTTACTCAATGCTTGTTTATCGTTAACCAGCAATATCATCGCTAGTAAGTTAACCGCATTAAGCGCCGCCGCATTATTAATTTTAACCATTACTTGGTCGGCAAGTTTAGTTACTTGTGGCGCTAACCATTGTGGCTTTTGTACATCGGTAGGGTGTATTGAATCACGCCAATCAGGTTGGTTATCGTTTAAGTATTGGTTAATCGAGATTGGATCACCAAAGTTTAAATTACCACGACCGTAGTTTTTAAGGTTTTTGATTGCCTTAAAAATACCAAATATAGATTCGCCTTTTTTATCTTTTCCATCCAGCTCTTTAAGGTAGGTGTTAATTTCCATTACGTGCTCGTAGCCAATGTACACAGGAACGATAGATATTGGTCTGTCTATTCCGCGTAGCATTGCTTGTAATGTCATAGATAGCATACCTGTTTTAGGTGGAAGTAAGCGCCCAGTTCGGCTTCGACCGCCTTCCGTGTAAAACTTAACAGAGTAACCTTTAATAAACAGTTGGCTTAAATACTCTTTGAATATGGCAGAATAAAGTTTATTGCCTGCAAACGAGCGACGAATAAAGAATGCCCCAGAGCGTCTAAATATGCCACCGGCAGGGAAAAAGTTAAGATTTATACCTGCAGCTATATGTGGTGGAACTAAGCCTAAATGATAAATAGAGTAAGTAAGCAGTAAGTAATCCATATGACTGCGATGACAAGGCATATAGATTATTTCATGGCCTTTATCTGTTAGTTCATGAATTTGTTCTGCGTGTTTAATATCAATACCGTTATAGAGCTTATTCCACAACCAAGTTAAAAATCGCTCGGCCACACGTATCATTGCTTCAGAGTAATTAGCGGCTATCTCATCAAGTAGCTTAAGTGCATTTTGGCGGGCTTCTGTTTGGCTAATGTTTTTAGCTTTAGCTTCATCTTGAATTGCTTTTTTTATTGTAGGTGACGCTAATAATGAATTAAATAATTGTTCACGAGAGGGCATTTTAGGGCCTGTAGCAGCTAGCTTTTGGCGCTTAAAGTGAACACGTGCTACACGTAATAATTTATGTGGTAACTCGCTTACATCGGCTTTTTCATTGACTAAAAGCGATAAGTCGAGTGGTTGGCTAAAGCGAATAAAGTTGTCGCGTCCTGAAAACAACACCACAAAAAACTTTCTAAACCAGCTAGGAGTTAGAGAGTGCGTAATTAAAGTGCGTAGCCCCGGCTTTTCTTTACCCGGGTCGCGACCCCATAAAATAGTAACCGGAACCACTTGTACGTTTTGCTGCCCACTTTGTATTAGGTATTCAATAATTTGTTTACCTTGAGCTAAAGCATTGGTTGGCTTAGCTTCATCACCAAACAGTGGCGGTGGATTTTTAATACCAATAAAACGGTCTAAATCTTGGTTACCTAATACTTGCTCTTCGGTTGGGCTAGGTAGACCATTTTTTTTACACGCATGTGCGAGAGCCGCTAAATCAAATCGTGAATTTAAACGCACTATATAAAATGTAGGGTACTCAGGGTTTAGATCATACTGTTTAATCGGATTTTCTGGCAGCACTTTGCTTTTTACAAATAAGCGGCTAAATCCAGCAGACATAACATTTAAACAATAATTAAAAATACGCATCGACTCACCATATTGAGAGTATTAAGGGCAAAATTAGCGCAGTAGGATACCATAATATCTAAAAATCCCTTAGTTTGCGTAATTAAGGTGTTAACTTGTTTATTGACTAACAGTAGAGGTATTAGTTCAAGTATAGCTAGTAAGCATGTATGGGTGCTTATTTAATCAAATTTATAGGCATTGTATTGTTTCTAAATAGTTGTTGCATTTATCACCAATACCTCTATAATACGCAGGCTTTCAAAATTCCTCTGGGAACTAGAAAGGATAAATTAAGCTTGGATTTCAAGCTAATAAACAGGAGTTCCGATTTGGAACTCAACGTAGATATAATCAAACAGCCGACATCTTAAGTTTTAAGATTGTTTCGGTCGTTTTTTTATGCTCTTTTATATGCTCTTTATATTGAGGTTAAGAATGTCAAATCAACGCATTCGTATTCGCCTAAAAGCTTTTGACCACCGTTTGATTGACCAATCAACGGCAGAAATCGTGGAAACTGCGAAACGCACTGGCGCACAAGTACGTGGTCCAATCCCACTACCTACACGCTTTGAACGTTTTACTGTACTAACTTCACCGCACGTTAATAAAGATGCGCGTGATCAGTACGAGATCCGCACCCATAAACGTCTGATAGACATCGTAGAACCAACTGATAAGACTGTAGACGCGCTTATGCGTTTAGATCTTGCTGCTGGTGTTGATGTTCAAATCAGCCTGGGTTAATCGAAAGATTAGAGAGGTTTTAGGAAAATGGCATTAGGTCTAGTCGGTCGTAAAGTGGGTATGACACGAATCTTCACTGAAGATGGTGTATCTATCCCTGTGACAGTTATTGAAGCGACACCTAACCGCATTGCTCAGATCAAATCTGACGCAACAGACGGTTATAACGCGCTTCAAGTAACCGCAGGCACTAAAAAAGCAAGTCGTGTAAACAAAGCTAAAGCGGGTCATTTCGCTAAAGCTGGTGTTGAAGCGGGTCGCGGTCTGTGGGAATTCCGCCTTAACGGTGGTGAAGGCGATTTTGAAGTAGGCGCTGAGCTTACTGTTGAATTATTCAACGAAATCAACAAGGTTGACGTAACCGGTACTTCTAAAGGTAAAGGTTTCCAAGGTGGTGTTAAGCGCTGGAATTTCAGCATGCAAGACGCTACACATGGTAACTCTCTATCTCACCGTGCTCCTGGTTCAATCGGTCAAAACCAATCACCTGGTAAGGTGTTTAAAGGTAAGAAAATGGCCGGTCATATGGGTGCTGAGCGTGTAACGACTCAAAACTTAGAACTAGTTCGCGTTGACGCTGAGCGTAATTTGCTTTTAGTTAAGGGTGCAGTACCTGGAGCTATTGGCGGTGACGTTATCGTTAAACCAGCTGTTAAAGCATAAGTCCTGGAGATTTAGTGATGGAATTAGCAATTAAAGACGCTTCTGGCGGTCTTGAAGTTTCTGAAGCTACTTTTGGACGTGAGTTTAACGAAGCATTAGTACATCAAGTAGTTGTTGCATACGCAGCAGGTGCTCGTCAAGGTACTCGTGCTCAGAAGACACGTTCTGAAGTAAGCGGTGGTGGTAAAAAACCATGGGCTCAAAAAGGTACTGGCCGTGCACGTGCCGGTACAATCCGTAGCCCAATTTGGCGTTCAGGTGGCGTTAGCTTTGCAGCTAAACCACAAGACCACAGCCAAAAAGTAAACCGTAAAATGTACCGTGGTGCGATTAAAAGCATCTTATCTGAATTAGTTCGTCAAGAGCGTTTAATCGTTGTTGAAAGTTTTGCTCTAGCAGCACCAAAAACTAAAGAACTAGTTGCTAAGCTTAAAGAACTTGAGCTTAAAGATGTTCTTATCGTGACTGAAGAAGTAGATGAAAATCTTTTCTTATCGGCACGTAACCTTTATAAGGTTGACACACGTGATGTAGCTGGTATCGATCCTGTAAGCTTAATTGCTTTCGATAAGGTACTTATTACAGCCGCTGCTGTTAAGCAACTTGAGGAGGCGCTAGCATGATTCGCGAAGAACGTCTTTTAAAAGTGATCCTTGCTCCACATATCTCTGAAAAAAGCACAATTGCTGCTGAAGAAAACAATACTATTGTTTTTAAAGTAGTAAATGACGCAACTAAAGCTGAAATTAAAGTAGCAGTTGAGAAGCTTTTTGAAGTAGAAGTAACTGGTGTTCGCACACTTAACGTTAAGGGTAAAACAAAACGTACTGGCGCACGTTTCGGTCGTCGTAGCGACTGGAAGAAAGCTTACGTTACTCTTAAAGAAGGCAGCGAGCTAGACTTTGTCGGCGGCGCCGAGTAATAAGGGGATAGAATTATGGCACTTCAAAAGTGTAAGCCTACTTCTGCGGGCCGTCGTCACCTAGTTAAAGTGGTTAACTCTGATCTACATAAGGGTAAGCCATACGCACCACTTTTAGAGAAAAACTCTAAATCAGGTGGTCGTAATAACAATGGTCGTATTACGGTTCGTCATATCGGTGGTGGTCATAAACAACACTACCGTTTAATCGATTTCAAACGTACTAAAGATGGCATTCCAGCTACTGTTGAACGTTTAGAATACGATCCAAATCGTAGCGCAAACATCGCTCTTGTATTATATGCAGACGGTGAGCGTCGTTACATTATCGCACCTAAAGGCTTAAAAGCTGGCGATGCAATCCAGTCTGGTGTTGATGCACCAATCAAGCCTGGTAATGCATTACCAATGCGTAATATGCCTGTAGGTTCGACTGTTCACAACGTAGAATTAAAACCAGGTAAAGGTGCTCAAATCGCACGTTCTGCTGGTGCATACGTTCAAATCCTTGCTCGTGATGGTCAGTATGTAACATTACGTCTTCGTTCAGGCGAAGTTCGTAAAGTTGAATCTGATTGTCGTGCGACTCTAGGTGAAGTAGGCAATGCTGAGCATATGCTTCGTTCACTTGGTAAAGCAGGTGCAAATCGCTGGCGTGGTATTCGTCCGACAGTTCGTGGTGTTGCCATGAACCCGGTAGATCACCCACACGGTGGTGGTGAAGGTCGTACATCTGGTGGTCGTCATCCTGTGTCTCCATGGGGTAAACCGACTAAAGGTGCGAAGACGCGTAAGAACAAGCGTACGGATAAATTTATAGTACGTCGTCGTACTAAGTAATATTGAGGAATAGCCATGCCACGCTCTCTCAAGAAGGGTCCTTTTATAGACCTACACTTGCTGAAGAAGGTAGAGAAAGCTTTGGAAAGCGGTGAGAAAAAGCCAATTAAAACTTGGAGCCGTCGTTCAATGATCATACCTAACATGATCGGATTGACCATTGCTGTCCATAATGGTCGCCAGCACGTACCAGTTTTCGTTTCTGACGAAATGATCGGTCACAAACTAGGTGAATTTGCACCAACTCGCACTTACCGTGGCCATGCTGCGGATAAGAAAGCGAAGAAACGATAAGAGGGGAAGATAAATGCAAGCATTAGCTAAACATAAATTCGCCTCTGGTTCGGCGCAAAAAGCACGTCTAGTTGCAGATCAGATCCGCGGGTTACCTGTAGATCGCGCACTAGAAATCCTGGCGTACAGCCCTAAGAAAGCGGCTGTATTAGTTAAGAAAGTACTTGAGTCTGCTATTGCTAACGCAGAGCATAACGAAGGTGCTGACATTGATGAGCTTCGTATAACAACGATCTTTGTGGACGATGGTCCTACAATGAAACGTATTATGCCTCGTGCTAAAGGACGCGCAGACCGCATCCTTAAGCGTACAAGCCATATCACTGTTATGGTTTCAGATAGCTAGGAGTATAAGTAATGGGACAAAAAGTTCATCCTACTGGTATTCGCCTAGGTATATCTAAACCTTGGGTTTCTACCTGGTACGCGAGTTCAAAAGATTTCTCTGCACAGCTTTTTGGCGATCACAAAGTTCGTACATTCCTTACTAAGGAATTGAAAACGGCTTCTGTGTCTAAAATCGTTATTGAGCGTCCAGCAAAATCAATCCGTGTAACAATTCATACGGCTCGTCCGGGTGTTGTTATCGGTAAAAAAGGCGAAGACGTAGAAAAATTACGTCAAGCGGTAACTAAAATCGCTGGTGTACCTGCTCAGATTAATATCTCTGAAGTACGTAAACCAGAACTAGATGCACAACTAGTAGCAGACGGCATTGCCTCTCAACTAGAACGTCGTGTTATGTTCCGTCGCGCTATGAAGCGTTCGGTACAAAATGCAATGCGCATCGGTTCTAAAGGGATTAAAGTTGAAGTTAGCGGTCGTCTTGGCGGCGCTGAAATCGCACGTTCAGAATGGTATCGTGAAGGTCGTGTACCTCTACATACTCTTCGTGCTGATATCGATTACGCAACTTCTGAAGCCTTAACCACTTATGGTATCATTGGTGTTAAAGTTTGGATCTTCAAAGGCGAAGTTATTGGTGGTTTACCACTAGTACAAGAGCAAGAGAAGCCAGCTAAACGCGCACCAAAGAAAGCCAAGAAAAGTGCTAAGTAGAGGTAGCGACTAATGTTACAGCCAAAACGTACAAAATTCCGTAAAATGCACAAAGGCCGCAACCGCGGTTTAGCGCAAAACGGTAACAAAGTAAGCTTCGGTACTTTCGGATTGAAAGCAACTGGCCGTGGCCGTATGACTGCTCGTCAAATCGAAGCAGCTCGTCGTGCTATGACGCGTCACGTGAAACGTCAAGGTAAAATCTGGATTCGTGTCTTCCCTGACAAACCGATTACAGAAAAACCTCTTGAAGTTCGTATGGGTAAAGGTAAAGGTTCTGTTGAATATTGGGTTGCTGAAATTCAGCCTGGTAAAGTACTTTACGAAATGGAAGGTGTTTCAGAAGAGCTTGCTCGTGAAGCATTCGACCTTGCTGCTCGTAAATTGCCATTCAAAACAACTTTCGTAACTCGGACGGTAATGTGATGAAAGCTAGCGAACTAAAAGACAAAAGCGTAGAAGAGCTTAATGCTGAACTTCTAGGACTACTTCGTGAGCAATTTAATATGCGCATGCAAGCTAGCACTGGTCAGTTAGCTCAGACACACACGCTAAGAACAGTACGCCGCGATATCGCGCGTGTAAAAACAGTTATTAACCAGAAGGCAGGTCAATAATGAGCGATAAAATTCGTACTCTTCAAGGCCGTGTAATCAGCGACAAGATGGAAAAATCTTTCACTATCGCTATCGCACGTTACGTGAAGCACCCGATCTATGGGAAATTCATTAAACGTACGACTAAGTTACACGTACATGACGAAAATAACACAGCAAAAGCGGGTGACGTAGTTACTATCCGTGAATGCGCACCAATTTCTAAGAATAAATCTTGGACTTTAGTAGACGTTATTTCTAGTCCAAAACAAGCTTAATTTTTTAATTAAGTTAGTTTTGTAAAAAAGCCCCGGCATTAGCTGGGGCTTTTTGTTTTTAAAGCACCTGCAAACAGTAAACTAGGATGAGCGGGTCACCTGGATTAGTCTTCTATCTGAAAATACAAAGTTATCTTGGGGAGTAGTGAGAGTTTCATGTACCAGTTACTTTTTTGCTAGCAGAACCATCTGCTGAATCAGAAGAAGTTAGATAATAAACTTACATATCTCAGTTAATTTAATGCCAACATGGGGTCATCTAATTCGTGGTGTTACTTTTCTTTTACTATCTTTTAGTCTGAGAACTCACTTACCTTATTTTATTACAATAATACAGTTTCAAAGTATCGAAAATAGACATTCATACACAACTTTCATTATCAGCTTATCTGGTTTTTTTATGTCTAAAATCTCAATTTATCGCCTTAAATTAATATTCTGGTATGATTAGCAAATATGCGCTTTTGAATGAATTTTTGAGGTAGTAATGACGTGTAGTTTTGAATTTCATTTGACTGATGAAGTAGCCACGGTCGCAATGGGTAATTGCGTTGCTGATATTATAGAGCAAGGTGCGGTTATTTATTTACATGGTGATTTAGGCGCTGGTAAAACAACGTTTACTCGAGGTGTAGTGCAAGGCTTTGGACATACAGGTAAAGTTAAAAGCCCAACATATACACTTGTTGAGCCCTATGAACTCGAGCGCGCAAATGTTTATCATTTTGATTTATACCGCTTAGGTGATCCTGAAGAACTAGAATACATGGGAATACGCGATTATTTTTCACCAGATGCAATTTGCGTTGTTGAGTGGCCAGAAAAAGGTGGTGAATTTATTCCTGTGCCTGATTTAGATATTACTCTAAGCTATATGGGTAACGAACGTAAAATTGTTATTAATAGCGCCAGTGAGCGTGGTGTAGCAATTGTCGAAAAACTAAATAACAAATAATAATATAGTTAAGGCAGTAATTATCAAATGAGCCGAGGTGTAGTTAAACTCTTTATTTACCTTATGGTTATTACCATAAGCTTGCCGCTGTGGGCCAAAAATACAATTAATAGTGTACGCGTATGGCCGTCCCCTGATAGTACGCGTGTGGTATTTGATTTAAATGATAAGCCTGACTTTAGCTATTTCATGCTTAAAAACCCAAGCCGCTTAGTAATTGATTTAGAAAACACTAGCGAGTTAAAAATACTACCAGGTGTACCACCAAAACATCAAATAGTGAGCAAGCTACGCTACTCAAAACCTAAAAATAAGCACAGTGTTCGGTTAGTGTTTGAATTAAACGCACCAGTAAAGCCAGTTGTATTTGCCTTAGCGCCTACAGGCCCTTATAAAAACAGGCTCGTTGTTGATTTATACAATAAAAGCCAAGCTGCCACAGTTGTTTCTCCTGCTCAAACAGCAGCTAAAAATCGCCAGTTAAGCCAAGAGCGCGATATTGTGATTGCAATTGATGCGGGTCATGGCGGCGAAGATCCAGGTTCAATTGGTCCATCTGGCACGTACGAAAAAACAGTAACACTGCAAATTGCAAAACGTTTAGAGCGCATGATTGATGGCGAACGTGGGATGATTTCGCGCATGGTACGAAGCGGTGACTACTTTGTAAAACTTAATACGCGTACCAATCGTGCTCGTGAAAAAAAGGCCGACTTTTTTGTCTCTATTCATGCTGATGCATTTACGAGCCCGGGACCAAATGGTGCCTCTGTTTGGGTGTTGTCGTTAAGGCGTGCTAATTCAGAGATAGGTAAATGGATAGAAGATAAAGAAAAGCACTCTGAGCTTTTAGGTGGCGCTGCGGATGTAATGAAAGATGCCGCTAACGAAAAATACTTAGCGCAAGCATTACTTGATATGTCGATGGATCACTCTATGAAAACCGGCTTAAACGTAGCTGACGAAGTGGTTAAAGAGCTACGTAAAGTTGCTAAGCTGCATAAAAAAGATCCCCAACATGCGAGTCTTGCTGTACTTAAATCACCAGATATCCCATCAATTTTAGTAGAAACAGGGTTTATATCTAACCCACGAGAAGAAAAGCTGCTTAAAAGTGCTAACCATCAAGAGCGTTTGGCTAAAGCTATATTTACTTCAATTAAAAATTACTATTTAAAAAATCCACCTGATGATTCTTTATTTGCTAAATTAAAGTCGCAATATCCAACAAAGCACAAGGTACGCCCGGGTGAATCTTTAAGTATGTTGGCGAGTCGCTATGGCATTACAGTCACTGAATTAAAACAAGTTAATAAGCTTAGCTCTAATACTTTGTTTATTGGGCAAGAGCTCGATATACCACAAAGTTAGTCATTATTATTAGCGCAATGCTTGCTAGGAAATCTCATGAATATTGAAATATTACCCGCGCGTTTAGCTAACCAAATTGCCGCAGGCGAAGTGGTTGAGCGCCCAGCGTCGGTAGTAAAAGAGCTAGTCGAAAACAGTTTAGATGCTGGCGCTACACGTATTCAGATAGATATAGAGCGTGGCGGTCATAAGCTTATTCGTATACGTGATAACGGTTCAGGGATAAGTAAAGATGAGCTAACGCTCGCGCTTTCTCGTCACGCTACGAGTAAATTAAAATCTCTAGATGACCTTGAAAATATTTGTTCACTTGGTTTTAGGGGGGAAGCGCTTGCGTCAATTAGCTCTGTATCGCGTTTAACGCTGAGCTCAAAACCAAAAGATCAAGAAGCTGCTTGGCAAGCATTTGCAGAAGGTCGCGATATGGCCGTGCAAGTAAAGCCAGTAGCGCACCCTGATGGCACAACCATTGAAGTAAAAGATTTATTTTTTAACACCCCAGCTCGTCGTAAATTCTTGCGTACCGAAAAAACTGAATTTAGCCATATTGATGAGTTGATAAAGCGTATTGCGCTTAGTCGCTTTGATGTCTCTATTACACTAACTCACAACGAAAAAGTAGTAAGGCAGTATCGTGCGAAGACAGATCCCTCTCAGGCTATTACACGTGTAGCGCAAGTTGCAGGTAAGGCTTTTGCTGAGCAAGGTTTGCATATTCAATCAGGAGAGGGTGGCTTACAGCTGCATGGTTGGGTGCTACCTGTAGGTTCAGCTAATACGACTCAGTATACTTATGTTAATAATCGTATGATGCGCGATAAACTTATTCTGCATGCTATACGCCAGGCATTTGAAGAAGTAAGTGGAACACAAGAATTACCCGGTTTTGTCATTTATATTGATATAGACCCTCGGCAGGTTGATGTAAATGTTCATCCAGCTAAGCATGAAGTGCGTTTTCATCAAGGGCGCTTAATTCATGACTTTATATTACAGGCTATTAAGCAAGTGGTAGTGCCGCTGCAAGGTGAGTTTACGAATGAACCGCTTAGCTCTGAGATGGAATCTGCGCCTGTGTTTATGGGGTCAGCGCATAGTAGTTCTAATGATACAAAAGCGGATGGAGTATTTGATTACCCTAAATCGCAATTACAGCCCTCTTACTCAGGAAGTGCTGGTAGTTCGTCATCAGGTACTAGAAGTGTTGGCGGTGGCGGGGCATACCGTGCTACACCAAGTACAAGCCATCATGATGTAAACGCGTTTTATCAAGGTGTGAGTGAGCAACACGCTGCGCATTTTGATAATGTAGCAAACATACCTGTAGCACAACACCAGTTAGAGTCTGCGCATAATGTTTTAAAGACAGTTTCAATCATCAGTGTTAATGAAGGTGCGTGTGTATTTAGTGTTGAGCAGCAATTGTATTGCTCACATTTCAAATATGCATTGGTAGATGATTGGCATAATCAAATTAAAGAGTCCGGAAGTTTAGAAGGGAAAGCCCTTTTGCTGCCCGTAAGAGTAAACTTATCAAAAGAAGATTGCTTACTTATAGAAGCTCAGCAATCGTGGTTTACTTTACTTGGTTTTGAACTCGTAATAGAAAAACAGTTTGTAATGGTTAAAAAATTGCCAGCGTGCTTATATTTACTTGATGTAAGTACAGCGATAGGTGAGCTACTTGATGGGTGTAAAACAGGGCTTGAAAATATAGAGAATTGGTTAGAGTGGCAGATAAAATGTGTACCTCCCCGGTTTTATTTAAGCAATGTGTTTTTAGCGCAACAAATGCGCTTACAAAATAATCCGCAAACTATTGAACGCTTACGCGAAAAAGCAGTTAAAATAGAGCTAAATCACTATTTAATGCAATTAGATTAAGGTATCAGTGTTGAGTAATTTACCAGTCATATTTTTAATGGGTCCAACTGCTGCTGGTAAAACAGCATTGGCAATCTCACTGTGCGAGCATTTAAATACAGAAATAATCAGCGTTGATTCAGCGTTAGTGTATAAAGATATGAACATTGGTACTGCAAAACCCGATGCAGAAGAACTTGCTAAAGCTCCGCATCATCTGATCGACTTACTTGACCCGAGTGAAACATATTCAGTTGCTGATTTTAGGCGCGATGCAGTACAAAAAATTGACGAATTTCATAGACAAGGTAAAGTGCCTGTATTGGTTGGAGGTACAATGTTGTACTTTAAATCTTTAATTGATGGTTTATCGCCTTTGCCTGAAGCAGATACAGTAATAAGATCAGAGCTAGAAGCACAAGCTAAAGAATTTGGCTGGCCTCATTTATATAAAGAATTAGTTAAAGTTGACCCAAAAGCAGCCGAAAAAATAAGTGAGAATGACTCACAAAGAATTAATCGAGCTTTAGAGGTTTACAGGTTAACTGGTAAGACCATGACTGAGTTGCAAAAGCAAAAACAGCCGGCTTTACCTTATACTTTTCATCAATTTGCGATTGCACCGCAAGAACGTAGCGAATTACATCGCCGAATTGAAGAAAGGTTTAAAATAATGATTGATCAGGGGTTTGAAAATGAAGTTTCGACCCTATATCTACGTAAGGATTTACACCCCAATATGCCTTCTATTCGTTGTGTTGGTTATAGACAAATGTGGGATTACCTTGCGGGTGAAACAAGCCATGATGAAATGGTTTTTCGTGGCATCGCAGCAACACGTCAATTGGCAAAACGTCAGTTAACGTGGCTTCGTAGCTGGCCTGATGTTACTTGGTTAACAACGGGTGACGAAGAAAACTTGCATCGTGTAGTAAGTTCGCTAAGCTAGTAGTAGTTGAATATTGTTTTTTATCAAATAAGTTCAGCCACTTAATTATAATAACACCTAGAACGAAGGAACAATAACATGGCAAAAGGCCAATCGTTACAAGACCCATTTTTGAATGCACTACGACGTGAGCGCATTCCAGTATCAATCTTTTTGGTAAATGGCATAAAATTACAAGGCAAAATTCAGTCATTTGACCAATTTGTTATTTTACTAGAGAACACCGTAAATCAAATGGTTTATAAGCATGCAATTTCAACAGTTGTCCCTGCTCGCGCAGTTAACTTCCAAGCAGTTCAAGGGAGTGAAGACACTGAAGAACCAGAAGCTGGTAACTTTTAATTAGGAGCATAATGTTTGTTTGACCGCTATGAATCCGGCGAACAGGCAATTTTAGTTCATATCGACTTACCTAAAGAAGGGGATCGTGAAGATCTTCATGAATTAGAAATGTTGGTATCTTCTGCTGGTGTTAGTAGTTTGGCGGTTGTGCAAGGCAGCCGTCAAGCACCACATCCGAAACTATTCGTCGGTACCGGTAAAGCAGAAGAAATAGCTGAGATTGTCAAAATCCACAATGCAGATGTCGTAATTTTCAATCATCAACTCAGGCCGTCACAAGAGCGTAATTTAGAGCGTGTTTGTCAGTGTCGTGTGCTTGATAGAACGACGCTAATTCTTGATATTTTTGCCCAACGTGCACGTACCCATGAGGGTAAGCTGCAGGTTGAATTGGCACAACTTCGCCATATGTCGACTCGATTAATTCGGGGCTGGACCCATCTTGAACGCCAAAAAGGCGGGATTGGTTTACGTGGACCTGGTGAAACCCAACTTGAAACAGATAGACGATTACTTCGTGCCCGAATTCAAAATATCCGTGCGCGTTTAGCTAAAGTAGCAGTGCAACGCGAACAAGGTAGGCGAGCTCGTACTCGTAACGAAATACCTACGGTATCGTTAGTTGGCTATACCAATGCGGGTAAATCTACATTATTTAATCGAATTACGAATTCAGATGTATACGCGGCCGATCAGTTGTTTGCAACGCTTGACCCGACTCTACGTAAGCTTGAATTAGGTGATGTTGGTCCTGTTATCTTAGCTGATACAGTGGGCTTTATTCGTCATTTACCGCACGACTTAGTTGCTGCTTTTAAAGCAACGCTAACTGAAACTCGTGAAGCTGATTTACAGTTACATGTAATTGACGCAGCAGACTCTCGTCTTCAAGAAAATATTGAACAAGTACAATCGGTGCTTAAAGAAATTGAAGCCGATGAAGTACCACAGCTATTAATTTATAATAAAATTGATGCGCTGGATAACGTAAGCCCACGTATTGATCGAGATGACGAAGGCCAACCTATAAGAGTATGGCTTAGCGCTCAGACTGGTGAAGGGTGTGAATTACTTAGTGAGGCTATTAGTGAACTGCTTGCTAAGAAGATGTTTAACGAAACATTATTTCTTACGCCATTGTATGGTCGCCTAAGGGCTGCATTGTTTAGTTTAAATGCAGTACATGAAGAACGCTTTGATGAGCAAGGTAATTGGCTGTTAGATGTTAGAATGCCAATGGTTGAGTGGAATCGTTTAATTAAAGAATTTGGTCCTGAAATTGCTGGTTTTATCAACCGTAATTAAAAATTGACGTTTTAATGTCGGTTTTTGTATGAGAAACGCGGTAGATTTGTTAGATTTAACACAATTTCCTAATTTATTTAGATAACAATGGAGTATAGCTATGGCCTGGAATGAACCGGGTAATAATGGCAATGACAAAGATCCGTGGAATAATAAAGGCGGACGTGATCAAGGCCCACCTGATTTAGACGAGGTGTTCCGCAAGTTTAGTAACAAGTTCGGCGGCTTATTTGGCGGGAAAAAATCCGGCAATGGTAGCGGCGGTGGACTTGGCGGAGCCGGTATTTCATTCATACTTATTATCGCCGTTATTGTATGGGCGTTAAGTGGTATTTATACGGTTAAAGAAGCCGAGCGTGGTGTGGTTCTTCAATTTGGTAAATATGACCGAATTGCTGATCCTGGTCTGCGTTGGAAAATGACGTTTATTGAAACGGTAATCCCAGTAGATATTGAAGCAGTTCGTTCATTATCGGCTTCTGGTTTTATGCTTACTGAAGACGAAAACGTAGTGAGCGTTGAGTTTCAGGTGCAATACCGTGTTATTGACCCATACCTTTATGAATTTAGCGTAACTAACGCTGATAGTAGCTTAGAAGAAGCACTAGATAGTGCACTACGTTACGTTGTGGGCCATGCAAAAATGGACCAAGTATTAACTAATGGCCGTGAGGTTGTTCGTCAAAATACATGGGATGAGCTTAATAAGATTATCGAACCATATAACTTAGGTTTAATTGTTACTGACGTGAACTTTAAAGACTCTCGTCCGCCAACTGAAGTTAAAGATGCATTTGATGATGCGATTGCTGCACAAGAAGATGAAGAACGTTTCATTCGTGAAGCAGAAGCATATGCTCGTGAAATTGAACCGCGTGCTCGTGGTCAAGTAACGCGTATGACTCAAGAAGCGGAAGGTTACCAAGAGCGTATTACATTAGAAGCACAAGGTGAAGTAGCTCGTTTTGAAAAGCTATTACCTGAATATCAAGCAGCTAAAGAAGTTACTCGTGAGCGCTTATACATTGATGCAATGGAAGAAGTGTTAGGGAGTAGTTCTAAAATATTGGTTGATGTTAAAGGCGGTAATAATATGCTTTATTTACCACTTGATAAGATCATGGATAAGCAAGGGACAGCAACACGTGTTGCACTTCCAAGCTCTAGTGATATTCAAGATTTACGCAATAAAGTAAATACGTCGCGCAATAGCTCTGTTAATAGTGGCAATGACCGCTTTAACAACGACCGCTTCAATGATGGGAGATAATCATAATGAAAAACTTTAGTTTAGTAATACTATTAGCTGCCATTGTTATGTCTTTTTCATCGGTATTTGTTGTACCTGAAGGGCAAAAAGCAATTGTAATGTTATTCAGTAAAGTACAAAAAGACAGCGACGATCAAGCGATTGTATATGGCCCAGGCCTACAATTTAAGGTGCCATTTTTTAGCCAAGTACGTCGTATTGATGCACGTATTCAAACGCTAGATGGTGCGCCGGACCGCTTTGTTACTAGTGAGAAAAAAGACTTAATTGTTGATTCGTTTGTAAAATGGCGTGTTAATGACTTTAGCGCTTTTTACTTACGTGCCCGTGGCGATAAGCAATATGCTGAAACGCTACTTAAACAAAAAGTAAATAATGGTCTTCGTACAAACTTTGGTACACGTACAATTCGCGAAATTGTATCGGGTGAGCGTAGCGAGTTGATGGAAGAAGCGTTAGTACAAGCTTCTGAAAGTGCACGTGAGCTTGGTATTGAGGTGCTAGACGTACGTGTTAAGCAAATTAACCTACCACAAGAAGTGAGTAGCTCTATTTACCAACGTATGCGCGCTGAGCGTACTGCTGTTGCAAAAGAGCATCGTTCTGAAGGTCAGGAAAAAGCCGAGACTATTCGTGCGGGTGTTGACCGTCGTGTAACAGTAATGCTTGCCGATGCAGAGCGTAATGCGCGTTCTGTACGTGGTCAAGGCGATGCTGATGCCGCAGGCATCTATGCAAGCGCGTATAACAAAGACCCTGAGTTCTTTAGTTTTGTGCGTTCGCTTGAGGCTTACAAAAAGACTTTTAAAAATAAGCAAGACGTTATGGTGCTTTCACCAGATAGCGACTTCTTCCAATATATGAAAGGCGCTAAAGCTCAATAGGCTTTACGTTAATTATTTAAAAGTTAAAAAGCCTCGCATTTGCGGGGCTTTTTGTTAAACACAGTCTAGTGCTTTAAATCACTGTTATTTATGTGGTTATTAGCTAATATTTGGATATAACAAATGCGCGCAGAAAAAATAAGCTGAACAGGGGTGATCTTTACTTTAGTTTTCTGGTAAAATCTCGTCCTAATTTTCTCTAAGTGAATTTACGATGGGTAAAAACGTTGTTGTATTAGGCACCCAATGGGGTGACGAAGGAAAGGGTAAGGTAGTTGATCTCCTTACAGACAAAGCATCTTTAGTAGTTCGTTATCAAGGTGGCCACAATGCGGGTCATACTTTAGTTATCGAAGGTGAAAAGACGGTTCTACACCTTATTCCATCGGGTGTATTACGTGACAATGTTAAATGTGTGATTGGTAATGGTGTAGTTTTATCACCAGAAGCGCTAATGAGAGAAATTGGCATGCTTGAAGAACGCGGCGTACCAGTACGTGAGCGTCTTTTAATAAGTGAAGCATGTCCGCTAATCTTGCCTTTCCATGTTGCATTAGATGTAGCCCGCGAAACTGCTCGTGGCGATAAGCCAATTGGCACAACTGGCCGTGGTATCGGTCCTGCGTACGAAGATAAAGTGGCTCGCCGTGGTTTACGCGTAGGCGATTTATTTAATCCTGAATTATTTGCAGCTAAATTAAAAGAAGTTCTTGAATACCATAACTTCACTTTAGTTAACTACTACAAAGTAGACGCTGTAGATTTCCAAAAAACGTTTGATGATGCAATGGCTGTTGCTGATATCTTAAAAGCAATGGTTGTAGATGTAACTGAGCTTTTAGATCAAACGCGTTTAGCAGGCGAAAACATTTTATTTGAAGGTGCACAAGGTACGTTACTTGATATTGATCATGGTACTTACCCATATGTAACATCTTCAAATACTACAGCTGGTGGCGTTGCTACTGGTGCAGGTTTTGGTCCATTAAACCTTGATTACGTTTTAGGTATTATTAAAGCGTACACTACACGTGTTGGTTCAGGTCCTTTCCCTACAGAGCTTTACGACGGTCTTGAGAAACAAGATCCAGTTGGTAAGCACTTAGGTGATAAAGGTCATGAATTTGGCGCGACAACAGGTCGACTTCGTCGTACTGGTTGGTTAGATGCAGTGGCAATGCGCCGTGCAGTTCAAATCAACAGTATTTCAGGTTTTTGTTTAACTAAGCTTGATGTTTTAGATGGCTTAGAAACACTTAAAATCTGTACTGGATATAAGCTTGAAGATGGCACTGTTACTAACATAACGCCATTAGCAGCTGAAGGTTACGATAAAGTAACACCAGTATACGAAGAGATGCCAGGTTGGTCAGAGAACACAGTTGGTGTAACTAGTCTTGACGGTTTACCAAAAGCTGCGATTGATTACATCAAGCGTATCGAAGAAATTACGGGTGTTCCAATTGATATTATTTCTACAGGTCCAGATCGTGTAGAAACTATGGTACTTCGCAACCCGTTTGCGTAATTACTAATAGATTAAAAAAGCTGCCTAGTGCAGCTTTTTTTGTGTCTAAAATTCACCTTGGAACGATCTTTGTATATCATTTAATAAGTTTATTTTTATAAGTGGTGAGCATGCGTTTATTTACTCATAATTGCGTATTAAGGCTTTCGTTAATTTCGTTATCTTTATTTATATCAACCAATAGCTTAGCTACAGAAAGCCCAGCTGCAGTGCCGCTGTATACTGAATCTGAGCTAATTGCATTAATAAATAAAAATACGCATTTAGCGCGTGTAAAGGCAGATGATTGCCAGTTAGTGCAAGATATAGAGGCGCGAGCCAATAAAATGACACTGCCGTCTTATCAGTTTTTATATGGCGATATGCTGGCTTATAACGTGTGTGTTGATCGAAATGTAGAGTTAGGTGTGTATTATATGCGAAAAGCTGCTCAGCAAGGCTTAGCGGCTGCATTAGAGCAACTAGGGCGTTACTACGACACTGGGCGTTTAGTTCAACAAGATAAAGCAATGGCAATTACTTATTTGCGTGAAGCTTCGTCGCAAGGTAATTTGAAAGCACAGTTGCGCTTAGTTAAATTATTTAATGATGGCTATGGCAGCCCGCGTGATTTTGAAGACGCGTATCGTTGGTTATTTAACTCTATGGTGGCAGATAAGGCGACTCATAAAAAAATTGAGCAAGCGTTAACTAAGTTAGCGCAAAAAATGCCAGATAGTGTAGTTGCCCGAGCTCGCCTTCCTATTTAATGGCTCTTAAAAAACAAAACCCTAACTTTTTAAGTTAGGGTTTTTGAGTTTTTACAGGTAGTAAAAGTGTTTAACTTTCTTCTTTAGCCTTTGTTTGCGGGTCTTTTAAGACCGACATTTTAGGCGGCTGTAATGCAACAACACGCTCGCCTTCTTGCGGTGGTTTTTCCATGTTGATTGTAAACGGTCTTAGCTTAATTGGCGTATCGTCGTCGCTGTCTTTATCACCTTTAAGAATAAACAAAGGGATAGCTTCAGGGTTCATTTCCTGGTACTGCTCCCAACTAAATTCATCAGAGATACGAGTAGCACTCACCTTTCCGCCTTTTGCAATCATGCTGCTTAAACGTGCGTACGAGCCTTCATCCCCAAACAGTATTTGTCGTGATAAAAACGTTGCGCTGTCTTTATTTGCTTTTGCATGTGACGTTGAAGAGCGAAGCGAAAATACATTTTTTTCATTAAGTAAATGAGAAAAATATTGAACTCCCAGCGCGTTATGATGACGATTTGGCGATAATGCTAATACACTACGAATGGTTGTTAGTGGTAAATAACGCTCGGCATGCTCTGATTGCGGGTTACCGTAATAACAGGCTAAGCCGTCCATACGTGCCATCCTACAGTTTTCCCATGCTGGGTCTGATAAATGCACTGGAATATTTTGATCTTTCAAACCACGACCAATTGCACGCGATACATGGTTAGCGCCTATAATTAATATGGTATTTGCAGATGGCTGACGTACACCTAAAATTTTAGCAACAGGAATTGCTGTTAAGCTTTGTAGTACCACTGTAATGATAATTACTGTAAATATTAACGGTACCATTTTTTCGGCATCGGCAACGCCGGCTTCCATCATGCTTAAAGCAAATACAGAACCTACTGCAGCAGCAACAATACCTCGCGGAGCAATCCACGCTAGCACTAAGCGCGACTTCATTGGTAAGTCGGTACCAAAGGTTGATATTGCAATACACAGCGGGCGTGCAATAAATAACACAACAGCTAAAAATATAAATACGTCACCGTCGAGCATCATTAAATCCGAAAGCTTTAAGCGTGCAGCGAGTAAAATAAATAGTGTTGATATTAAAATCATTGATAAGTCTTCTTTAAACTCAAGGACTGAATCAATTTCTAAATCGTCTTGATTGGCAAGCCAAATACCAAATACAGTCACGGCTAATAAACCAGATTCATGACTTAAATGATTAGATACAGAAAAACTAATAAGTACTAACGCTAAAATACCAAACTTATGTAATTCAAATGGTAGCCACTCACGACGCATAAGTTGTGTTGTAATCCAACCAGCAGCAACACCTATACTTAAACCAACACCGAGTGTTTTAACTAAAGCGATAATTGTATGGCTTAGTATTTCACCTTGCCCAACAAGCATAACGGCTTCAAATACCAATACGGCAAACAATGCGCCAATAGGGTCAATTACAATCCCTTCCCAGCGAAGTATGCGGTCTATATCTTGCGTTGGTCGCATAGAATTTAGCAAAGGTGCAATTACGGTAGGTCCCGTAACAACAAGTACAGCACCAAGCACTGCGGCAACTCGCCAGTTGAGCTCTAGTAGCCAATAAGCACTTAGGCTAACAACAATACAGGTAGTAAGCATACCGATAGAGCAGAGGTTTCTAACAACTTTACCAATGCCTTTTAATTCTCGAAAATGTAATGTGAGTGAACCTTCGAATAGGATCACCGCAACACTTAAAGATACAATTGGAAACAGTAAGTCTCCTAAAAGTGCATCTGGGTCTAATACGCCACTAAATGGCCCTAATAACAGTCCCGTAAGCAATAAAAAAAGAATAGCAGGCACTTTAAACGCCCATGCTACCCATTGAGCAAGCACAGAGCAAAGTGCGATACCGGCTATATAAATTGCTGACATAGATTAAGAATTCCTTATTTATGACGATATTTTAAAGTATAACTTTTGTTAATTATTAGTACAGGGGTATACACGTGAAACTCAAATATTACTAATGAATTTTAGCTGCTTATAAAAGATTAGTGAGCTTTAATTATTGCTAAAGTACCGAAGAGCCTTATTAAAGCGCATAAAAGGAACTTAATATTTTGATTATAAAGGATAAAAATAGAGGTTTTAAACAATATTACCAATGCCGTTTAAATTTTAGCCTTGATCTTACACCCCAAAATGACGTATTATACTTCGTGTTCAAACAATTAGTTATCTAAGTATGTTTATTGTTATTAAATAATGGCTCGTTAATGTTAGCGTCATATTTAAACCTTATAATCATGCAGTAACAGTTAAATTTGAGTTTGAATACTCAAAATGTCATTTACCGAACTCTTTGGTATGGTTTTGCTAAACAAGTTTATTTAATTTTTTAAGTAAGCAAAGGTTTGAGTTGAACTATTACCTTTCAATATTTAATCCCCATCGTGGCGGTTAAATCTCGGTCCTTAAGTCTTCACCCTATCTGTCGGTGTATCAGACTTTAGAGGCTCTATGTATGTTGTTAATAGAAAAGCTTCACACAGCTTTTTACAGCGATGCATAAACAACACTTTTTAAATTTTCTGATTTAGTACCACTCAATTTTATTGAGTTGTTGCTACTTTATATTCGAGCTTAAATCTACAACCATGGTTTTAGATATGGCCTTTTCGCGTGCGTAAAAAAGTGTCGCCTAAATGACAAGACAAATTCGAAGCTATGTTTTATACGTAGCTACCTAGTTTTAGCTTATCGAGTAAAGATGAGCGCAGATAAAATGGAAAGTTGAGCTCTTATGCAAAAGTTAAATTGGCGACGTATTGTACTTAAAGTAGGTAGTGCTTTAATTGCACCAGATCAAGATGGCTGTCGTTCACGCTATTTACTAACTATCGCACAGTTTATTGTTCGTTGTCGTGCCCGTGGTATTGAAGTTATTTTAGTTTCATCGGGTTCTGTAGCAGCAGGCGCACACTTATTCCCATCGGATAAACCACGTACTGTTGTTATGAAAAAAGCAATGGCGGCGGCAGGTCAAACTGAAATGATGGCAATGTGGGATCGCTTTTTTGATTTTCCTTCAGCGCAATTATTACTAACTCATGGTGATTTACGTGACCATGACCGCTATCAGAGTATTCGCGAAACCGTATTTACCTTACTAGAGCACGGTGTATTACCTATCATTAATGAAAATGATGCTGTAACTACGGATGATCTAAAAGTAGGTGACAACGATAATTTATCAGCGATGGTAGCAGCTGCGGCAGATGCAGATGCATTATTAATATTTTCAGATGTTGATGGGTTATACGATAAAAATCCAAATTTACATGATGATGCAGTGCTATTGCCTGAAATAAAATCAATTGATGAATCTATTTATGCTATGGCAGGATGTGCTACAAGTTCAGTAGGCACGGGCGGTATGAAAACCAAAATAGAAGCTGCAGAAAAAGCGACTTCACATGGTATCGCAACATATATTATAAATGGTTTTAAAGAAGAAACATTTACACAACTATTAGCTGGTGAAAACCCTGGTAGTATATTCTTACCATACGAAAAACCAATGCAAGATTCTGTTCATTGGATGACACACACAGCAAACGAGCAAGGCGAAGTTGTTGTTGATGGATCATTTGATGAATCATTAGAAGGTGAAACAGGCTGTATTCGCGGCGATGAAATAATGGAAGTACACGGCGAGTTTGCCGTTGGTGATACTATTTTAGTTCGTAGTGAAGATGGCACTCGGTTAGCGAAAGCGACCGCAAATTATAGTAGTTGTTTGTTGAACTTTATTGCAGACAACGAACAAAGTGAATTCAGTGAAAAAATGCAGGATTCAATTGGACCTGTAATATCTGAGAAATATATCGCATTATTGGAGAAGTCATGAGCTTAATTACAGACATTTCACGCCAAGCAGCTAAAGCTGCATTAACACTTGCTTTACTCGATACCAAGACAAAAGATCAAGTATTAACAGAGATAGCAGCAGCACTTAGAGCTCAAAAAGCATTTATAATTAAAGAAAACGAAAGTGATTTAAGCGCTGCTCGCGACAACGGTTTACCAGCAGCAATGATTGACCGTTTAACACTAAACGACGAGCGTATTGAGTCAATGGCGCAAGGCATTGAAGTTATAGTTAGCCTTGATGATCCAGTTGGTCAACTACGTGATATCACAGAACGTCCAAATGGTATTAAAATTCGTAAAATGCGCGTACCACTAGGCGTAGTTTGTATGATTTATGAAGCGCGTCCAAATGTAACAGCGGATGCCGGCGCATTGTGTTTCAAATCAGGTAATAGTGTTATTTTACGTGGCGGTAAAGAAGCGCTTAAAAGTTCACAAGCAATCGCGAGCGTAATGCACACCGTGCTTGAAAAGCACAATTTACCTTTAGCGCTTATCTCGGTAATACCTGATCCAGACCGTGCGCTATTAATGGAATTAATGCAGCAACGTGACAGTATTGACCTAATAATACCGCGCGGCGGTGAAGGTTTAATTAATTTTGTAACTGAAAACAGTACTATTCCAGTGATCCAGCATTACAAAGGTGTTTGTCATTTGTATGTAGATAAGGACGCTGATTTAGAAGTGGCAATTAACTTATTACTTAATGGTAAAACACAGCGTACAGGCGTATGTAATGCGCTTGAAGGCTTAGTTGTTCACCAAGATGTTGCTGATGAGTTTTTAAATCTGTGTGCCGTGGTATTACGCCAAGAGGGTGTAAAAATAAATGCAGATAGCCAAGCAGCTAAGTATTTTGATAACGCAACAGTATTAGCTGATGATGAATTTGGTGAAGAATACCTAGATTTAGAAATCGCTATTCGTGTCGTACCAAGCTTTACAGCAGCGGTAGAGCATATTGCTCAATTTGGCTCAAACCACACTGAAGTAATTTGTACTAAAAACCAAACTGCAGCAGAATTATTTCAACGTAGCGTTGATGCATCAGTAGTTATGGTTAATACATCTTCACGCTTCTCAGATGGCTCGCAGTTAGGTTTAGGTGCCGAGATTGGTATCGCAACCTCTAAGCTTCATGCTTACGGACCTATGGGTCTTGAATCACTAACAACTGAAAAGTACTTAGTGAATGGTGAAGGTCAAGTACGCGAATAAGTTAATAGTATAAAATTAAACTAAAAAGCCGAGCTATGCTCGGCTTTTCTATTTTAATGGCTAATAGTTTAGCCGTTGCTTATTACTTTAGTTTTTCGAGCCAATCATTTGCTGGCTCTGGTTTATGCAAATAGTAACCTTGCAATATAACCTCAGGATATTCTTGTAATAAATCAAAGTGCGATTGATTTTCTACCCCTTCAGCAACAACTTCTAATTCAAATAAACGACCTAAGCTCACAATCATATCAACAATTAACTTATCGTTATTATCAGTTGGTGCTTCCAATACAAAAGAACGGTCAATTTTTAGTTCTTGTATGGGTAATTGTTTAAGATAAGTTAAACTCGAATATCCAGTACCAAAGTCATCAATTGATACCCTAATACCTAGCTTCTTGAGAAAGTGAACAGCCTCAATAGCCGCTTCCATGTGATTAAGCAATGTACCTTCAATTATCTCAATAGTGAGTTGCTGAGGATTAATGTTATGTTGCTTTATTTGTTGGCTAATAAAGCTTAAAAAACGCGCTTCATGAAAGTGCCTGCCACTTACGTTAATTGATAGGTTTAACTCAGGGTGAGTTTTACTAAGTTGCGTTAATATTTCAAGTGCATTTGAAGTTACCCAGCAATCTAAGTCATAAATTATATCTGACTCTTCGGCTATAGATATAAACTCACCAGGGCTAATGAAGCCTTTTTGAGGATGCTCCCATCTTAATAAAACCTCAGCCCCTTTAAGGGTTTGGCTTCGGTCAAATTGGGATTGTAAATATAGGGATAACTCATTATTTGAGATTGCTTTACGTAAATCTTGCTCTATTTCAAAACGGCGTTTTGCTTGCTCGCCAAACGAAGTATCAAAAAAGGTAACTCTATTACCGCCTTTTTCTTTTGCTTTGTAACAAGCCGCCTCACAGTTACGAATTGTTTCTATAGCACTTTCCCACTGATCTTCTCGAGGAAAAATATACGTGCCAATACTTACTGTTAAGCTAACGTCTTGTTCATCAACCACAAAGGGGTGGTTTACACTTATGAGCAGTTCTTGGGCTTTATTTTCAGCCATAGCTTGGGCTCTGATCCTGCCAATACCTTTTTCAACTGTACACAGTACTGCAAATTCATCACTGCCTAAGCGAGCAATAACATCTTTTTTACTCACCTTAGAATGAATTCGTTTAGTTAATTCTTTTAAAATGTTATCGCCAGCGAGTAGGCCTAATCCATCATTTATTGAGTGGAAGCTGTCTATGTCAATAATATAAATATAGGCATAACTATTTTCGGTACTACAAACCTGAAGTTGCTGCTCCAACTGCTTTAAAAAACCATTTCGGTTGGGCAAACCTGTAAGTTCATCATGCCATGTGAGGTAGTGAATTCTTTCTTGCGTTATCTTAACGCTAGAAATATCACTAAATACACCAATATAATGCACGTTGGTATCTTGCTCGCCTTTTACCATACTAAGAGTTAATAACTCAGGATAAAGCTCGCCATTTTTTCGTCTGGTTACTAGCTCTCCACTCCAATATCCTGCTTGGTTTGCATGATGCCATACTTGATCAAAGCTAATACTAGGGTGGTTATTTTGTTTAATATCGTGCAACTGCATTTGCAGGGAGTCAGATTCAGAGTAACCTGTAATCCGGCAAAATGAAGGGTTTACGGCAATAATTTTTCCGTTACTGTCGGTAATAACAACGCCATCAGCGGTACCCGTTAGGGCTTGATAAAATAACTTTTGTTTTGAGGAGAGTTCTTTTAACTCTTCTTCACGCTGACTTAATTCTTTCGCCAGTGACTCTATTTCAAGTAGTTTGTCGTGCAGGTCAAAGTTTTTTTCTATAAGCCTATCTAGCATGCCTTGAGCGGTAATATGAGTGCGAATGCGTGCTCTAACGAGCGCTAACTTGTAAGGTTTGTGTATGTAGTCGATTGCGCCCATAGCAAAGCCTTTTTCTTCAGACTCTTCCTCGGTAAGCGCAGTTACAAATATAACGGGGATGCCTTTGGTATTTTGTTTCGCTTTGAGTATATTACA
Organism: Pseudoalteromonas sp. MelDa3; assembly: GCF_002863625.1. Lineage (NCBI taxonomy): Bacteria > Pseudomonadati > Pseudomonadota > Gammaproteobacteria > Alteromonadales > Pseudoalteromonadaceae > Pseudoalteromonas > Pseudoalteromonas sp. MelDa3. The sequence goes on from NZ_PJBR01000008.1 coordinate 33,535, forward strand.
TACTTCGTAGCCGTCCATGCCGGGCATCATTATGTCTAATAAAATCAAGTCAGGCCTAGTTGACTCAATAAAGATCAAAGCCTGCTCACCACTAGTAGAAATACGTACATCGTAGTCAGTTAAAAGTCCTTCTACTAATACGTGTAAATTACTAGGTTCGTCATCAACAATAAGAATTAAAGGTTTATGCTTTTGTTCTGTGGTTAATCCATTATTGTTTGCGAGGTAATTTGAATGCACTATCTGTCCTTCTCTGCGTTCTTTACAATATTAAATCTAGTTCAGGTTAGTGGTTATACCTAATTTTTATTATCGTTCCTATACATATCAATAAGCTCAATTACTAACGCGTAGTTAAAATGATCAATTGCTTCTTTGAGCTTAAATAGGGAGTGGCCTCTATCATATTGATTCATTTCTAGCTGTCTAACCAAACTGCTAGGTACGGGGCGAGCCGTTAATGCTAATGAGTATATATTATCAATAACCGAGTCTTCGTTTTCTAGTTCATGTTGCTGTATATGTTCTTTTTTAAAGCTATCAGCTATCAAAAATTGTTTTACAGCAAAAAGTGTAAGTATTAATTGCTCATTAAAATGAGATAAATTAATACTTTTCTTATCTATTAAGCTTTCCTCAACACTTTGCGCGCTTTGTTGCAGTAGCTCAAAGCCTAATGTGCCGGCCAAGCCTTTGAGTGTATGTACTAGTCGAATTAAGCTTTCTAACTCTCCATTTTTGATTAATATATCAGCTTTAATCGAAAAGTCATTGTAATCGTTGACAAACTGAGTAAATAATTTAGCTAACAATTCGTCATTGTTTTCTAGGTTTTCTTTTGCTAAAGGCAGGTTTATAGTGCTCAGAGATTCGCTACTTTGCAGATGCTTTTCTATACTTTCGTAAAGCGCATCAAAAATAATCGGTTTTACTAAAAAGTCATCCATACCCGCTCTAAACGCTGCTTTTTTATCATTAGGATCGGCGGCTGCCGTAATGGCAATTATGGGAGTTTTGTAGCCTCGCTCTCTTAATATGCTTGTTGCTTCAAGCCCATCCATAACTGGCATTTGAACATCCATAAAAATAATATCGATGTCATTTATCTCTACTTTATCTAATGCATCATGTCCATTATCAGCAATGATCACGGTCATATCTAATCTTGCTAAAAGGGCGGAGGCTATTTCTTGGTTAATTCTATTATCATCAACAACTAATGCATTAAAACCCGAGAATTTAGGGTGAGGCTTTAATTGCTTTTCTTTAAAATTATTTGGTGAAAGCATTCTTAAAATTTCAACTTCACTATTTTTATTACCAATAATTATAATGTCTATATTTTCATTTTTTGCAATTGGCTCAGGAGACTCTTCATCGGTAATTAATAAAATCAGTGTCAATTTTTCATTAACGTTTTTATTTTGAGCGTACAGTTGTTGTAAAATAAAGTTATCGTTGAGCTCTTTTTTTTCTATCGACATTATTACAATACTAAATGGGCTACTAGGCTGAGACATTTTTGCAATGGCCCTTAATGGTTCTTGTGTTGTTTCTGTCGTTATATTTATATCACTTAGTAAGTCCATTAATTTTTTAATTTGCTCATTATCAGGGCTAATTAATAAGGCGTGTTTTTTAAGCTTTTGTTGCTCAGATAAAGTAAAGGGTAAAGTAAAGAAAAACTCGCTACCTTGATTAATCGTGCTCCTTACTTGTATATCTCCGCCCAGCAATTTAGTTAATTGTTTGCTTATAGTGAGTCCTAAACCAGTACCACCATACTTTCTTGTTGTGCTTGAATCACCTTGCGAGAAAGACTGGAATATAATTTTTGATTGCTCTTCAGTCATCCCAATACCGGTGTCTTTTATACTAAAGCGAAGGTTTATTGTTTTTTCGTGTTGAGATGTCGCTTCTATAATTAATGATATTTCACCATGCTCAGTAAACTTAATTGCGTTACCTACACAGTTATTTATTATTTGACTTAAGTGCATTGGGTCGCCAATAAGTTCAAGCCCTGCATCAACGTGTAAAGTAAAGTTTAATAACAAGCCTTTTTGCTTAGCATTTGTTGAGAATAAATTTTGAACGTTAGAAACTATAGTATGTAAGGTAAAAGGGATTTGCTCTAACTGAACTTTTTCCGATTCTAGTTTAGAAAAATCCAGAATATTATTTAAAATCTGCAATAAATTTTGAGCACTTGAAAAAGCTTTATCTGCGTAGTGTTTTTGCCTTGAGGGAAGCTCGCTGCTTTGTAAGAGTTGCAACATACCTAATATGCCATTCATTGGGGTGCGAAGTTCATGACTCATATTGGCTACAAAATCTATTTTTGTTTTATTGGCTTTATCAGTTTGCTCCATAGCACTCGTCAGGTCGGCATTCATTGCTTCCATTTGGGAATTTAATACGCGGGTTTCATTGAGTAGCTCTTTGGTTTGCTTATTTTTTAAATATAAAGCGTTGGCTGCATTTATTACCGACGCTATTTCAGTTTGATTTTGGCTGGTATTTGAAATAGTTACTGGCTTTTCGTTATTCATGTCTTTAAGTAATAAAGTGAGCTGGGTAATCGGTTTTATAACCGATCTAAAAATAAAATAGCTTAATAATAAAATGATTAACATAATTAAAACGGCAAATATATTTGCCTGTTCTGTATTTTTTGTTAAGTGGCTACTTAGTAGCTCTTCTGTTTTGATTAGTTTATTTTTTTCTATATTTTTAATTTCATTAGTTAAATACAGCAATTCGTTTTCTATGCCTGTAAGCACTACATTTACAGAAAAAGTGTAGCTACGGGTGAGTAATACAAGTTGGTTATAAGCTTGTTTTAAGCTTGTTGTTTTATTGGAGAGGGATTCATTTATTACAGAGGTGCTCGTTAGTTTTTTATGTAAGTGATTTAAGTTTTGTTTTACATTTTGTGCTTCATCAAAATTAGGTTTATAGAGATAGCTTATAATTGCGTGTTTTAAATTACTTATTGTGAGTAAAACATCGTTAAAAATAACTTTATTATCATTGTTTGAAGACCCTTCTAAATCACTAATTGTTACCTGTAGGTCATCAATAGGCTGTTTGAACTGAGTAGTGTAAAGGTGTTCGCGTTTTTGTCTGTTTACGACAACTTGGCCAAATGTATCTTGGTAATTATTTAGATACTCGCCAAGGCGTATTAGTGAGTTTTGATACTCAGGGGTTTGGTTTTGAGTGTTTGTTTTTAGCTGCTCGAGATTTAGATTTGCCTTATTTAAATAAAAATTAAATTTGGTAATCGTATTTTCATTTGCATTGTCAATAAATGAAACTGCATGCCCTTGCAGGGAAATAATATCGTTTTCTAAGTGATTCACAGCTTCACTTTGAATAAGCGCGTTATGCTGCGACTTTTGCAAGTTAAGTAAGGACGTTTGTGAATAGTTAAACAAATAGCTTTGTAAAAGAAGTAATCCAATCAGCGAACACAAAGCTAATATTATTTTTGATTTAATTGAATTTATTATCATTATCGGCTAATCAACTCATACCATTTTTGTAGACTGTAGTCATAGGTTGGCATAACTGTATTCCATACTGCTACATTGCTAAAGCGTTTATGGTAACTACCGCCATTACGCTGCTCACCTGCTTTTACTGCTACGTCGCCATTTGTATTTAATAAATCTATGCTTGTTACTTTTCCACCGTACCAGTAATCCCATTCGGCCGGCGATAAGAGTAGTTTAGAGCGTTGTGGGTTACTAATGTAATAACCTTGGCGAGCAATAAATGCACCAGGCCAACCCGAAAGCCACCAGTTCATATAATCGTAAGCTGCATCTTTTACGCTACTTTGTGTTTGTGACGATAAACACATAACACCATGCCAGCCTCGGTAGCCTTCTTTTGGCGCGGCAAAACGAACATTAATATTTTGGCTGTTTAACGCAGAGACGGCAGGCGAAAACATACTTTCTATATGGGCTCGCTTACTTTTCATAAATTCAATCGACTCAGGAACCGAGTTCCAATAGCCACTAAAGTGACCTTGGCGTTTAAAGTCGAGTAATATACTAAACAATCTATCAAGTTCTGGGCGAGTCATCGCACCTATATTGTTAAATTTTATAAGCCCTTTACTTTGTGCTGCTAGGGCTAGGTCAAAGAGTCCAATGGTAGGCGCATTTACGATAGCTACTTTACCTCTGTTCTCGTCATCAAGCAGCCAACTCCAGCTTTCGGTTTCGTATGCTATACCGGGCTTAATAAAATCGGTGTTGTAACCAAAAGAGTCAACATTATGCACATAAGGTAAAAAGCTAATATGATCGCTTTCTTGTGAGCTTAATGTGCCATCGGGTTGAACATTTAATAATTTATAGGGAGCATCACCTGCACCAATACTTGCAGTTTCGGTTAGTTTTCCCGTTTTAGTAAGTGGATTTATCTCGTTAAAGTAGGTGAGTCGTTTTTTTTCTATTGGCTGTATAGAACCTGCATCCCAAAGCACATTAATGCTGTTTGACCATTGTTCGTATAAATCAAAGGAGCTAGGGTCCATTGATGCCTTTTGCAAAACAGCAGCGCTGCCTGCTGGAGTAAATTCTATATTAATACCCAAGTCACTCATCGCTTGCTTGCGGATAGCCTCTTGGAGTGTTACATGCGTACCAAGTACTCTTAATGTGACTTTTTTTCGGGCAAAAACATAAGGCGCATGTGTTATTGCACCAGCTGTTAAACCTATTGCAGCTAGCTTTTTTAGCGTTGAACGCTTGGGTATGTCCATGTTAAGCCTAAAGTACTAATGTGTGACATTATGTATAGCTAAGAACTTGTAAAGACACAAGTTGAATGGATAAATTTAAAATTATATAGAATGAAAAATTAGAATAGTAGGGTGTCAAAAAACAATAAAAACAATAAAAACAATGGAAAAATAGAAGAGTAGAGCGAATTTGAAAAGGAGTAGGAAAGTGGTGGAGCTAAGCAGGATCGAACTGCTGACCTCCTGCGTGCAAGGCAGGCGCTCTCCCAGCTGAGCTATAGCCCCACATTCCTAAGTTACATATAATGTAACTGCTTGACTGCTGAGTTCCAAGCGGGACGAACTTTAAGTTTTTTTATAAAATTGGTCAAGTATTTTTTCGTAAATTTTCACTGTTTACGTCAATTTTTGTTAGACTCGGCTTAATTCAAAACTAAAACGATAAAAAACAATGAAAAAATGTGTTCTAGCGCTTATGGTTTTACTCGCTGGCTGTGCCTCAAATGATGAGCCGCCTTTTGAAATAAATAATAAACAGTTTCACGAAAAGCAAGATGAGCAAGGCAATAAGCTTTTTGCTTATGTTGTTTCGGTAAAAGCTAAGCATCGTGAAAACTTTAACCTAGACCGTGGTCCTAACAATAGACCAAGCCGTGGTGAGGTTAAGCAGTATATAGAGAAAGAGCATTTTGAAGAGTCGAGCATTCTAAAGTTACAGCTAGAAGATCAAGCAGTTGAATTATTAAATCAAGAGCTAAAAGAGCGTGAGTATTGCGATAACAAACATGAAGTTAATGATGTTTTATGGCGAGATTTGAGCGTACAGCTAAGAGGGCGTTGTTTGTAATATGTTGGCTGATAAAACTAAGTTAGCAGAGCTTTTAGTGCGCCTAGATATTACTTACGATGCAATAGAACATCCGCCGCTACATACTAGCTTAGCGGCTGATGAGTTTATGATTGAGCGCCCAGGTACTCGTCTTAAAAACCTATTTTTACGCGATAACGAAGGCAAGCGACACTTTTTAGTTATTACAGCGCACAATAAGCAACTCGATTTAAAGGCGCTATCAAAGCAACAAGGGCTTTCGCGTTTAGGGTTTGCATCGAGTGAACGCTTAGCAACGTATTTAAAAGTGGCTCCTGGGTGTGTATCTATGTTGGCTCTTTTAAATGATAAGCAAAACGAAGTGAGCTTATGGGTCGATCAAGATATTTGGGGTGGTGATTTGTTTCATTGTCATCCGTTTGAAAACACCCAAACATGGTTGCTTAGTAAAGCTGATTTAGAAACATTTTTTAATCACACAAAGCATCAACCGCGCGTTGTATTTTTACCCTCAAAATAAGCCCACATAATTAACGATAAACCGCATAAGCAAACTGCGAGCAGCGCAAACATAAACGCTGTTTGCCCATGATGTTGGTATACCACACCGGGTAATAACGACCCCAATGCCCCACCACTGTAATAAAACGATACATATCCGCCATTGGTTACACTTGGCGAGGCTTTACTTATTTTATTAACGAGTGGCGCTGCGGTTGAGTGAATCACAAACATAGCACCACAAAACAAAGTAAATGCGATTAAAAATAAGCTAAGCTGGTGGCTCATTAATAAAATAATACTCACACTATAAAAACTAAATACCGCAGTTAATAAATGCCAAGGCGAAGGGACTTTTTTAAGTAACCAAGGTGCAGCAATAGAGGCGAGGGCACCAATTAAATAACCACTGTAAACTAAACCTATGTCACGAGTATTGGTAATTAAAAACGTGTTTTGTAATATAAACGGTAAGTAATTAAGTAGTGCAGCAAAACAAAAAAACATACAAAAGACGGCACCGTACACTTTAAGGATAGCGCCTTCTTTAAGTTGTTTAATGTAATCCAGAGGGGAGAGCTGCGACGGTGTAGCTGGGTTTGTAAAGCGAGAATGCTTAATTGTCAAAGCTAAGCAAATAAGCATAAAAGCAATTACGTAATAAAAGCTCTGCCAATTCCATAAGTCGCTAAACAAAGCTGCGAGCACACGACCAAAGTAACCACCAACTATACTGCTACCAATATATAGGGTCATGTTTTTTTGAAGTGTATCAGCGCTATAGCTCATGCCTATATAGCTAGTCATTGCTGTTAAAGCTGCGGGGAGCGTTAAACCTTGTAAAAATCTGACTAATAATAAAAGCTCAAAGCTAGGTACATAAATAAAAAGTAGGCAGCTAAGGCCTAAAAGCACCATTGCAATACGTAATATAAGTAGTGGATTTATTTTTGCTAAAAATAAACCATAAACGAGCGGGGCAATGGCTAAGGGCAGCATAGTTGCAGTCATTAAGCTGCCAGCTACCGCAGGTGCTACATTAAATTCGCTCGCAAAAAGGCTAAGTAGGGGTTGGGGTGCATAAAGCACAAAAAATATAAATACCGAGCAAACGAGTAGATGAGGTAAACGCATTATATGGCTCGTGCATTTGCTGATTGGTTGCGTGGTATTGTATTAAAAATTGCTTTTAATTCATAATTAAAACCATAGTCATTGCGCTATATCATGGTTTGTTTTAACTAGTTTGCTAGATTAATGTCGATAGCGCTGTTATTTGAACTCGTTGGTGATTAAAATAGCGATAATATTAGTTTTTAGTGGAACAAAGCCATGGGTTCATTACAAGACCAATTGCTTCAAGCAGGATTAACAACATCGCATAATGCTAAAGTTGCTAAATCAGAAAAGCGTAAGCAACAAAAAAAGCAAAAGAAAGGGGCTACTAGCAACCCAAGTGATCTGCAAAAGCATATTCAACAAACCAAGCTAGAACAGCAAAAAAAAGCTGAAGAGCTTAACCAAACACGCCAAGTGAGCTTAAAGCAGCGCGAGCAAGAAGCGCGTGTTAAACAAATTTTAGAGCACCACAACCAAGACGCTATTCGTGGTGAGCGCACATTTAATTTTACTTATCAAAATAAAGTAAAAAATATCGACGTGAACGAGAAAACGCAAAAAGCGTTATCGGGCGGTCGTTTAGCTATTTGTGTACTAGAAGGGCAATTTTACGTATTAGACGACGAACCAGCACGCAAAGTGGCTGAAGTTGACGAAAAGTATATTGTTTTTCATGTAGAGCCAGAAAACAAACCAAAAGATGAAGATGACCCGTACGCAGACTTTGAAGTACCAGATGATATAGTGTGGTAATAGTCTATTAAGGGTAAGCTCATTTTTATTTGCTAAAGTATATAAAAGTGAGACAGAAACGAGTTGGCGGTTTTTGGTTAAGTTGATCGTCTAGCGTCGTTTCGTACGTATGCTTTTTATTTGATTGTTTACTACAATCAATAGAACAGTTTTTCTAACCGTCAAAAAAGAAGAGTAAATACAATGAGCAAGATGAAAACACTACTATTAGGCGCGGGTATTACTTTAGCCGCAAGCTTCTCGTTTAATGCAGCTGCTGCCGATGGCGCTGCACTTTATACCGCTAAGAATTGTCAAACTTGTCATGGCGCTGAAGGTAAAGCACCAATTATGGGTATGTACCCTAAACTAAACGGTCAAAACAAAGACTATTTAGTAGCGCAAATGAAAGATATTAAGTCAGGTGCACGTAATAACGGTATGACCATGGCTATGAAAGCAATGGTTGCAACGGTAACTGATGAAGAGTTTGAAGCAATTGCAGATTACCTAGCTAACGTAAAATAATTTACGCAGTTATACCATTTTAATGCAATTGGTATTTTAGTTTTATAAACAGCCACACAATAGTGTGGCTGTTTTGTTTGGTGTTTGCTATAAAATAGAGACTGCTTTAGACTTCTAAACATCTGTTCGTACAGGTTAATAATGTACGTTTTTATAAGGCTCATTATGTTTGATTTACCCCAACTCGATTTAAAAAATAAAGTATCAGCACAAGAGTGGCAACTGCGTATTGATTTAGCTGCGTGTTACAGACTGGTAGAGCACTTTCGTTGGGGGGATTTGATCTATACGCATTTATCAGCACGTTTGCCTGGCACAGATCACTACCTAGTAAATGCCTTTGGTTTAACCTTTGATGAAGTAACTGCGTCAAATTTAGTAAAGGTCGACTTAGACGGTAACATTATTGACGATACGCCATTTAGTATTAATCCTGCTGGCTTTACTATTCACAGTGCGATTCATGAGGTACGCGAAGACGCTCATTGTGTTATTCACCTTCATACTAAAGAAACAATCGCTGTCGCTACACAAAAAAATGGTTTATTACCGCTTAGCCAGTATTCAATGTTTTCACTGCCATCGCTTTCTTATCATGGCTACGAAGGGCTTGCAGTAAACGACGACGAGCGAAAAGTGTTGCAAGATGATTTGGGCAGCACCAACCATATGTTATTGGTAAATCACGGTGGCTTAACGGTAGGCCCAACGGTAGGCGATGCGTTTATGCGCTTTTATGATTTACAGCGAGCGTGTGAAATACAACTAGCGCTACAATCAAGCTCGCAAGAGGTGATTGAAGTACCGCAACCTATAATCGACAATATTTATAATCAAGCAAACGTAGTACACAGTGGTAGCACTGGCGGGCAACTTGCGTGGCCTGCTATGTTACGTAAAGCGTATCGACTTGACCCTAGTTTTGCAAAATAACCCATAGCGGTTAATAAGGAATTTTAATGAAAGTAAATCGCGTTGAAGTATTTGATATTCACTGTCCTGATAGACCTTCTTGGACACCTGTGTTTGTACGTATTCATACTGACGAAGGTATTAGTGGTGTTGGCGAAGCGGGCCTTGCATACGATTTAGGTCACAGTGCTGCAGCGGCTATGATTAAGGAAATGGCCGATGCCTTTTTAATCGGCCACGACCCGTTTCAAACAGAAAAACTATGGTCACGTATGTTACGTGAAAGCTTTTGGGGTTTAGGCGGCGGACCTGTTGTTTATGCTGCAATGAGCGCAATTGATACCGCACTTTGGGATATAAAAGGTAAAGCGCTTGGTTTACCTGTATACCAGTTATTAGGCGGTAAGGTTAACGACAAACTACGCACTTACGCTTCGCAATTACAGTTTGACTGGGATAGCGAATTTAAAGCGCTCGTACAACCGCAAGAATATGCAGAAGCGGCTTTAAAGGCGATGGCCGAAGGTTACGATGCAGTAAAAGTAGATCCAATTCAGTACGATAAAGACGGCAATACTTATTACGACCGTACAAAAATAATCTCACGTACTGAAATGAAGTTATACCGTGCACGTATGCAAGCTATTCGCGAAGCGGTAGGTGACGAAGTAGATATTATTTTTGAATGCCACAGCTTACCTGGTGTGACAACAGCCATTCAGTTGGGTGAAATTGCAGAAGAATTTGACTGTATGTACTTTGAAGAGCCAGTTAACTATTTAAACCATTCATTACATGCAAAAGTAGCAGATAAAGTTAATGTGCCAATTGCTGGTGGTGAGCGTTTGTATAATCGCTGGGGTGTGCGCCCGTATTTAGAAGATCAAAGTATTGATGTACTACAGCCAGATATTGGTTTATGTGGTGGTTTTACCGAAACCAAAAAAGTGTGTGATTACGCTGATATTTTTGATGTGCGTATTCAAGCTCACGTATGTGGCGGGCCTGTTGCAACAGCAGCATCACTGCACTTAGAAACGGCTATTCCTAACTTTTTGATTCATGAGCACCATACTTATGCGATTAAAAAGTGGAACCGCGAGTTATGTTTACAAGACCCACAACCTAAAAATGGTTTCTTTGAAGTATCAGAAGAGCCTGGGTTAGGTATTGAATTAAACGATGAGATTGTTATGCGTTCTCAACGTGTAGAAATAAAATAATAGCCTTTTAACCTAACTTTAGGTCATGCATTAAAAAGCCGGTAAGTGATTAGTCACTTACCGGCTTTTATTTGTTTGGGGGAAGTAAAGCTTGTTATAACTCGTTAATTTTACATTCTACGTCTTTAAGCTCAATAGTTGCTTTACTATCGAGATGGCGTATATAGCACTGATTACCTTTAATCATCAATTCAAACTGATCGGGTGTATTGCGACTTTGCGTGTCGATAATATTATTACCATCCACATTGCTAAGGGTTACTGTGCTGCTGGTAGTAAATACATTATCAGCTAATTGAGTTTCTTGCATATGTACAAGTGTTTTAATTGCTTTGCTAACTGCTGTTTTATTTGGCTTTGCCAGTAGAGCATGTTGCAGCTTAGGTGTAGGGTCTGGATTTTGAGATATGCAGCCATTGAGAAGAAGCACTGAAAATACAACGATTGGTAAAAAGTACATTTTCATAAATTAGCCGTATTATCATAAAAAGAGAGTTTAATATAACTAGTTTTACTTACACTTGGTAGTAGTGCTTAGCGTTTGCATAGCTGAGGTTGTGCCATGTCTTATCGTTTGAGCATAACGCCTTATGGGAATGCCATAGAGTGTTGTAGCTTGTATTTATTTGGCACACAGGGAAGTTGCTTGCAAACATAATACGCTGCTGGCCAAAGTGATTAAAAAGAATATTAAAACACGCTGCTTGTTGCTCACTGGTGAGTTGTAGTAATTCAAAACCAGAGAATTTAATTGCTATGTTGTCATGCTGAGCAAGTAACTCAACACCTTGTCGCCAATCATTTAAATTACTTGGTAGTCCTGCATGATTAATTATAATTTGAAGCCGCGGTAGCTGCTTAGCGTAGTAAGCTATTTGTTTGGTTATTTCGCTATTTTCAATATCAAATTGCGCTTCAAAATGCAGCTGGGTATCTGATAATGTTGTTAGGTTTTTAAAGCTATTGGCATCTAATAAACGCTTTGCGTCAGTACCTTCGGTTATATCTCTAATGCCACACAAACTCAGATGAGCTAAAGCTTCTAACGAGTTTATAAACTGATCAGCCGATGAGTCAATTTGGGTGTAACTAATAGCTTTAAATGAAAGACTTTTTAAATGCGAGCTTAGCCAGTTTAGCTCGTTTATAGGTGATTGATTATCAAACCCAGCCTCAATGTGCACAATACCGGCAAGTTCAAAATCAGTACTTTTAACAAGTTGCTCTGCACTTATTGGTTGTTTAATTTTTTCTAGGTTAGGCCATGCTGGTGGGTTTTCGCCTTGTAGCCAAGTATATTGCCCCTCGGCAAGATTAAAAAAATGGACATGGGGGTCAATAATTTGCATGCTCATTGCACATTACTCATTGGGCTGTATAGCCGCCATCAATACTTTGTAAGCTGCCAGTAATAAAGCTTGCGTCATCACTTGCTAAAAAGCTCACAAGGGCAGCTACTTCATCGGCTTGACCTAATCGGTTTAGCGGTTGAAGACTTGCTTCCTCGGCAACTATTTCAGCTTTGTTTGCGCCACTTTTTGCGCAGTACGCATCTATCGCGTTGTGAAATAAAGGTGTTTCTATTGTGCCAGGGCATACCGCATTTACTCTAATATTAAAGCCCGCGTAATCAAGCGCCGTTGTTTTAGCCATTGAAGCAAGGGCATGTTTTGTTAGGTTATACGCAAAAGAGTTTTGCTTACCTATAATTGCCTGATCGGAAGCGACTAATATAATAGCGCCGCTATTTTGCGCTTTCATGCTTGGCAATACGCTTTTTACAGCGGCATAGGCGCCTTTAACATTAAGCGCAAAAAGTGCATCGAGAGTTTGCTCGTCGGTGCTTTCTATATTTGCGCTTAAGTGTTTTCCAGCATTAGAAACAAGTACATCAATACGTTTGCTTTGTTCACAGATAGCGTTGATACAGCTTTGTACCGCCGATACATCACTTACATCACACTGATGAAATATACCGATTTCGCTCAGCTCTATATCAAGGTTATGTACTTCATAGCCATTGTTTAGCAAACGCTTAACTACGGCTAAGCCAATACCTTTTGTACCACCTGTAACGACTGCAACTTTAGACATACTTACTTCCTTTATTGCTAACTAGTGAGAGTGACCACAGCCGCCTTCAGCGTGCACGTGTCCGTGAGAAACTTCTTCACTTGTTGCTTCACGTACTGATATAACTTCAACGTCAAACGTTAGCGTTTTACCAGCAAATGGGTGGTTTAAATCACAATCTGCGTTAAAACGACCAACCTTAACAATAGTAACCTGATGACGACCTTGGTTAGAGCTAACCATTGCTGTCATACCTGGTTTCCATACTTTAACGTCGCCTTGTAGGTGCTTAAGCGGAATACGTTGAATTAAGTCATCAACACGCTCGCCGTATGATTCACTTGGCTCTAGAGTTACACTAAATTTTTCGCCAACTTCTTTGCCTTCAAGTGCTTTTTCTAAACCAGGAAGCATGCCTTCGCTGCCATGAATGTAAGTAAGTGGCGCTTCGTTTGTGCTACTTTCAATTTGCTCGCCCGCTTCGCTAAGGGTGTAATGAAATTCAACTGCTGAATTTTTGCTAATTTGCATGCTTGTCTCTTCAAATAATAACTATGTTAGGGCGCAATTTTACGCGAAATATACTTGTTTATAAACTTAACGTGGCTGATTTAGTGTTTTTTGTAAATTTAGCAGAAAATCTTTTTTTGTTGGGGCTGCTTTTTGCTTTTCAGCCTGTGGTATAAACAGCACTAATTGAGTACCAGGCTTTAAAATGCTAGATGCAGAGAGTTTGTTCCATTTTGCCAAGTCGCTATGAGGTACATCGTAAAGCTGACTTATACTCCAAAGGCTATCGCCCGACTTAACTTCGTAATCTATTTCAATGGTGGGAATCGCAATCTCTTGGTGTTCTAAATAAGGGCTAATTTTGTAATCAACTGTTAATGTGCTTGGCAGGGTTTTAGGTTGTCCAACTAATAACTTTTCTCCAACGCCTATTAAATTATTATTTTTGTTATTAAGTTGTTTTAAAGCTTTTACCGACATACTAAAACGTCTAGCAATACCGTAAAGCGTGTCGTTTTGTTTAACGATGTACTCTCCAGCAAAGTTTGATTTAAAAAACTGACTTTTTAATAAGGCCTCTTGCCCTATAGGCAGCAGTAAAGTATGCGGCCCGTTAGGTGAGCTTTGATTTTTTAAATATCCCTGATTAATCGCGTGTAACTGCTTTGAACCTATACCAGAGAGCTTAGCTATAACCGAAAAGTCGAACTGCTGGCCTATATTCATCTGTGTTGTAAATGGCTTATATGCAAGCTTTGGGCGTTTAATGCCCTTTTGTGGATGCTTAACTAAATAGCTTAAAGCGAGTAACTTGGGTACGTAGTCGGCGGTTTCTTTTGGCAGGCTAAGCGACCAGTAATCGGTGCTTTTACCGCGTTTTTTGTTTTTTTCGATTGCGCGTTTAACGCGGCCCTCACCGCTGTTATAAGCGGCCAAAGCATGTAGCCAATTACCATCAAAGCGTTTATGTAAGTAGCTTAAGTAATCAAGTGCTGCATCGGTTGAAGCAAGTACGTCTTGGCGACCGTCGTACCATTGGTCTGACTTAACTCCAAAGTGATGCGCTGTTGCGCCAACTAACTGCCAAACACCAACAGCTTGCTGTGATGAGGCTATCGTTGGTCTAAAATCGCTTTCTACAAATGGTAGTAAAGCGAGCTCCATAGGTAGTTGCTTTTGCTCAATTTTTTTTACGATATGATACAGGTAAGGCGCTGCGCGTTTACTCACAGTTTGTAAGTAGTTAGGTTGCTTTGCGTACCAGCTGATACGCTTTTTTAACGCGCGATTTTGATAAACCGTAAAGTGTAGATTGTTGGCTATATGCACCCACAGATCGGTGGTTCTTGGTGGGCGCTTTTTTACGATTGTTTTTTTGAATTGAAGTGACGTAACGTGCTCACTAACTTGGGGCGATTGAGCTACTTCTTCTTCAATATCATAAGTATAGTCAGGCTCAAAATGAGTAAATATTTGTGGAGCTTCTTGTGGTTCTTGCTCCGTTGATTGACAACCAAATAACAAAATACCCAAACAACATAAAACCAAACTGCGCATAGTGATCACTTTTGTAAATTCCTTTTATTATTTTAACACAATCCGTTGTGTTGAGTTATTCTGCGCTTTTTACGCGATTTAGGCCAGCTTGTAAAAAGAAGTTACTCGATTTTATATTAAGCGCTTCTTGTTTATAAGGCTCAATAACTGATTCAGGAAACGATAGCATTAACTGCTCAATACTTTGATCTTTATTGTTTTTAACGTGCTCTATTATGGCTGTTAAAAATGATAGAGGCTGTTTCAGCTGCTCTTTTGTTAATGTGCCGCCGTGCCCAGGTAAAATAATAGTGAGCTTTTCGTCGTTAATATATTGCTTAAGCAACGTTTGCCAACTTTTAAGTTCACCGTGTCCAGGGTAAGGAAGCCAGTCAACGATATCGCCACCAATCAGCACACTGCCATCATTAGTAGTAATAGTTAAATCGCCGTTAGTATGGGCTTGTTGCGGCTCAAGCGTTACCTCAAAATCACCAAGGTCGATAACTTTACGACTATCAATTACTATTTCTGGTTTGCTAAGCTGATACTCCTGCCAGCGAAAAAGTCGTTTTTTTGCAAGCTCTAACTTATTTCGCCATTTAGCTTGCTCTTCTTTGGGCACATTCGCTAATCGTTGGTAGCTCAGCTCAATGCTCTTTTCATAC
Source organism: Pseudoalteromonas sp. MelDa3 (assembly GCF_002863625.1). NCBI lineage: Bacteria > Pseudomonadati > Pseudomonadota > Gammaproteobacteria > Alteromonadales > Pseudoalteromonadaceae > Pseudoalteromonas > Pseudoalteromonas sp. MelDa3. Next base: position 48,925 of record NZ_PJBR01000008.1, read on the forward strand.
GTGTCTAGTTTGTCGGTATATGCTGTTTGATAAAGGTTAAAATTTTTATTTACCTGCTGATGAACAATGAGCTTAGCATCAGGGTAAAAATTTTGCATAACCGCCATGCCCAGCAAGTGATCGTCGTGAAAGTGGGTAGCCACTAAATAGCATAAAGGTGTTTTAAGGCGTTTCTTTAAATCTTCAGCAAGTTGTTCAACTGCGGCAAAATTGGCGCTCGTATCAACAAGTAGGGCACATTTTTCGCCTTCAATTAATACTTGGTTAGAGTCGTAAAAGCGAAGCTTGTCTTGTTGCTTTAAAAACTGAATATGAGGGTTTATTGTATTCCAAGTGACGGCAGCATAGGTGCTAGGTACTATTGATAATAAAGTGCATGCTAATAGTAAGTGCTTACATGAAGAGGCTATGTTTGAAAGTTTTAACTTCATTTATTATCTCTACGCTGATGTTTAATTACTTTAATAATAAACAAAAAGCGCAGTATGCGCTTTTTATTTTTGGTGTTTGGGGTCATTTGCCAAATGCTGACTGAGTTTATCAATCATTTGGTCTTGATGCTGTTGCTCAACTGTAGCCTGTGTTTTTGCTTCTAGCAATTCGTGGCTTAAGTTTAATGCTGCCATTAGTAGGGCTTTTTGATCGTTTCTAACGGTTGAGCGTTGCTTCATTTGCTCAACTAAGTCATTTAGATTTTTAGCTGCTGCTATTAATGCATCTTCCTGCCCTTCAGGGCAAGCAAATTGCTGCTCTTTACCTAGCAACTCAACAGTGACCCGCTGGTTTTGCAGCTCAGACATTAGCTAGCCTGTTGTGCGCTTTGTAACTTATCAAGAAGACCAGATAAAGTAGTGCTGGCATCTTTTTGCTTTTCTTCATTTTCTAAAGCTTCAAGTTGTAGCAATTCGTTGTCATCGCTTAGTTTAGTGTTCTGTTCTTTTAAAGTAACAACATCTGTTTGTAATTGGTTATTACGTTCGATTAAAGAATCGATCAGTTGTTCGAGTTGTTGAAGAGTAGTGTTATTCATAAAGGCGCTCATATAACTGTAATTAATGTCATGCAAATGTAAAGCAAAGTGTGTTGATTTGCCAGCATTTACGGTGGTTTTAGCTGGTTTTTCTTTTGCGTTAAGGGATAATTCAGCATATGGGCTTTTTCATTCAGAAATGGTTCACTTAAACACTCTCTTATCTTGGTGTAAGTTGCCAAAGCCTAGTGCTTATGGTTCACTTACGATATTAAATTGCGTATGGCGAAAATAAATAATGCTTAGTTACAGACACTCATTTCATGCGGGTAATCCTGCCGATGTACTTAAACACTTAGTACTGGCACAAGTGCTAAATTATCAAACAATTAAAGATAAACCGCTTGATTATATAGACACACATTCAGGTGCTGGCTTTTTTGAACTTGCAGCTGCCGATGCGCAAAAAACGCAAGAGTATCAAGATGGTATTGAAAAACTTTGGCATCATAAAAGTGAGCATGCTGAGCTTAATGAATACATTGAATTAATTAAGTCATTTAACGACACTGACGAACTTGCGTTTTATCCAGGTTCACCAAAAATTGCAGAGCACTACTTACGCCGCCAAGATAAGGGTTGGTTTTTTGAACTGCACCCGCGCGATTTATTATTACTTGAAGAAAACATGCAAGGTAAGCGATCTATTCGTGTACGTGGAGAGGATGGTTTTGCAGGCTTAGTTGGTTTGTTACCACCAGCATCTCGCAGAGCGTGTGTATTAATTGATCCTCCATACGAAATTAAAGATGACTACGAAACGGTTGTAAAAACCTTAGTTAAAGCTCATCAGCGCTTTGCTACAGGTACTTACATGATTTGGTATCCGGTTGTTGATAGAGAACGCATTGATAATATGGAGCAGGGCTTAATTGATTCAGGAATGCGCAACATTCAGTTATTTGAATTAGGCACTGAAGCCGATACTGATGTACACGGTATGACAGCATCGGGCATGATTGTAATTAATCCTCCATGGAAGCTAAAGCAAACAATGGATGCAATAATGCCTGAGCTTGTTGGTTTGTTAAGTGAGCCAAGTGGTTTTTACCGAAGTGAACAACTCGTTGATGAGTAACTTTAAATAGCGCTTATAACGAATAATAAAATGCCCAGCTTTGCTGGGCATTTTATTTAAAATCAATACGAATGTGTTAGGTAATATTTATATAAGGGAGCTAAATATTAATTAAAATAAACCGCACTAAAAGTAGCAAGTGTATTACCGCGACTGTTTTTAAGTTTTAGTGATTCACCTGTTATTTCCCACTTTGAAGTTTTGCTAAGTACGTCAGACATAGCCGCTTCTTGGCTCATATTATCCGAGCACATCTTTTTTGTACTTGCTAGCTGACTAAGTGTAATTGTTTGCTGCTCGGTGCTATAGCTTCCGCTAAAATTATTACAGCCTAAAAAGCCATTAACGCGGTGGTCTTTATTGAACTGAATGAATGGTTCTTTAGTTGTAACATTCACAGTTTGAGCATTTATTGTTATTGCTTTCCAGTAAGTATTTGTGAGTGTTACATCGGGTTTTTGAGTCGACACTTTTGAAAGCTCAATTTTATAGGGGGTAGTTAACTGTGATTCTGCAAACGGGTCATGATTTGTTGTACTTGTGTAAAGCACTTTGTCTTTATTTATAATTCTGGCGCTTAGGCTATAGCGATGTTTATCGCTAATTTTGCTGGCATCATAAATTAGCTCAACGGTAAATGGCGGGGCTTGGGTTACATCAATCACTTCTTGTGTGATTATATCGGCTTTTACATCCATTTTAGATACATTGGAAAGCGTAACTATTAATTGCGAGCCAGGGCGAAGCATACTGCGATCTTTGTAGCTAGCTTGGATAGTTAGGCTGGTTATTGCTTCTGCAATTTCTGTGTTTTTAGTCGATTTAGTTTGCTCACCGCAGCCAGTTACTGCAAAAGCGCTAAGCGCCAATAAGCCAATCCCTGCAACTGCTTTTTTACGCGAAGATACTGCTTGATGCTTTTCCATGTTGGTTATCCTTACTCAATATTATGTCCTTAGTGTATTACCTAGTTACTTAATCATTCCTTAACTTATTTTAAACATAAAAAAGGCGCATTAGCGCCTTTAATAATTAAAAACAAACGATTATTTTTTAACAAACTTAGTTAAAATAACAATGCGCTGGCCGTCAACTCGCCCTTCAATATGTTCAGGGTTGCTGGTTAGGCCAATATTACGAACAGCTGTTCCACGTTTAGCGGTAAGGCTACTGCCTTTAACGTCTAAGTCTTTAATTAGGGTAACAGTATCGCCTGCTTGAAGTACTACACCGTTGCTATCTACATGCTTTAAATCGTCATCTTCGGCAAGTGCTTTTTTAGCCCAGGTTAGCGTGTCTTCTTCAAGGTAAATCATGTCTAGCGCATCTTGTGCCCAGCCATTATCAGGCGCTAAACGCGAAAGCATTCTGTAAGCTACAACTTGTACTGCAGGAGTTTGGCTCCACATGCTATCGTTTAAACAGTGCCAATGTGTAGGCGTTATTTCGCTGTTATTCTCGATTTGATCTTTACATGTTTGACACGTGTAAATACATTTATCTGAGTGGGTTTCAGTTACCGGTGGTACTTCATAAACAGATAAGTTCTCGGTGGCTGCACACAATTCACATTGATTATTACTACGTTCGATTAAGGCTTTTTCAATACTCATGGGGCTCTTTCTGATTCTGGTCGAGTTAACATTTGCTGCTATTATACTCCAAAACACGAGCTCTGCGCCATTAGTCCCTTAATTTTGTGTGGGTATATTACTCATATACTTATCTTCAATACTTTTTATATATCCTTGAGCATGAAGGTTTTTAATTGCTAGGTTTATTTGGGGCAATAATTCTTTATGTTTGCTTAATAAACGAATTCTTAAAAAACCATGGGAATGCTGTGCGCCAAAGGCAATGTTTATCTCTAATTGCTTTGCCCAATAGAGCGCAGTTAACTTACCTACTAGTGCAGCTTCTACACGGTTTCTTGAGAGAGCGGTCATAAGTTCTTTCTCGGATGGAAAGTCAACGCGCTCAAAGGTGTTGTCATTAAAGTAATAGTAACCTAGTACTGTTCCTATATATTTGCCCTTTAAGCTATCGGCGCTTTGCCAGTTCTGGGCATTTTGAGGCAAGGTAACAATCATTTCTGTGGCATAAATAAGGGGCTCTGAAAAAACATAGCGAGAGTCATTTCTCTCATCCTTTGGGAGCCATTCTAATGAAATAACATCAAAATCGATTATTTCATCTTGTAAATATTTGGTAATACGCTTTGTGGGTAGGTCGATATGAGAAGCTGCAATATTTGCATCATCGAGTGCTTTTTCAATAATTTCGGGTAATACACCAGGCTTTTCTGGATCATTTGTATAATATGGATAATGACTACCTGACGCGCTAACATTGTATTTGAGGGGAGTAGGGTTAATGCTGGCATAGCTAAAAAATACAAATAGCAGAGGGCTCAGTACTAATAACCGAATAAAGTTAGCCAAATCTCCACCTTTTATATTAATATTTTTATATTAGTGTTGTGTAATTTTAACATTTTTGCAATGACGACTATGTTTATCTTATGCGAGTTGCATTAAAGTACACATATTATTGGCTGTTTTGCCATCTCTTATTTATAGGTTTAGAGCCAAGTGAAATTAAATAACATACCTGATGAGGTACAAAAAATAACTCAGTTTGTCGCGCGGCAACCTATTTTTGATATAGACCAGAATGTTTTCTCGTACGAACTGCTTTATCGAGACTCAGCCAACAATGCGTTTCCTGTGGGCACTTCTGATGTGCATGCGACAAGCCGCCTGTTTTTTAATGCATTAATGTTGGTAGGTTTAGATAGACTTACCGCGCATCATTTAGCTTTTATAAACTTGTCATCAGAAACTATTCTCGATAACTTTCCCAAACTTTTATTGCCAGAAAATAGTGTTATTGAAATAGTAGAGCGCACGGGCAATATTCCTGCGGTTGCTGAGCGTGTGCAAGAACTTAAAAAAGAAGGGTATGTTTTTGCACTTGATGATTACGATGGCGATCCAAAATGGGAGTCACTATTAGCACATGTTGATTACATAAAAATTGAGATAGATGATCCGGTTATTAAAACCAATATGCGCATTAAAAAAATAAAACGCGCAAATCCACATGCAAAAATAATTGTTGAACGAATAGAGACGCATGAACAATTTAATATATTAAAATTGGCAGGCTGTGATTTATTTCAGGGGTTCTTTTTTTCTCGCCCAGAAATGATTACGTATAAAGGTGTAGAGCCTTCAAAGTTAACTGTTTTTGATCTATTGCGTTTTACAGCAAAACAAAAACTTTGCTTTAAAGAAGTTCATCAACGAGTGGCCAGAGATGTAGCCATAACAGCCAGGGTTTTAAAGCTGGCTAACGCGCGTTCAGGAAAAGCAAATTTAGTTATTACTTCTATTTCACAAGCGGTTATTTATTTAGGTGAAGATACAATAAGGCAATTTGTTCGTGTATTAGCAATTAGTGAGTTGGGGGTCGAAAAACCAACCGAATTAACTAAGCTTGCTTTAACGCGGGCTCAATTTATGTCGCTTATTTTAGAGCAAAATAATAAAGAGCTGACCGAGCAAGGGTATCTAGTGGGTTTGTTCTCGGTGCTTGATGCTATTTTAGATGCTGATTTAAAAGACATAGTTAAAGAGTTTACCTTAGATGCAGCTATATCTGATGCGTTACTATTAGAGAGCGGCATTTTAGGAAACTGTTTATCGCTTATAAAAGAATTTGAATTAGATAATGTAGATGAAGCTATGGTCCATTTGGCCAACATAAACTCAGAGCTACACATTGGCGATATATTTAATTTTTTACTGGATGCTGTTTTATACAGTGACGATATTATTGAGGCAATAGCAGAATAAATATGCGTAATTGGTTGTCGGTTATAAGTGTAGTGGTTGCTCTTTGTTTATTGTTTCCTGGTATTACAAAACCAGTATTAACAATAGAGGGCAACATAGATAAATCAAAACTAGCGCAAGCGGGTATTGAAATGCTGGCTGAAGAGGGCGATGGTCGAACTCGCAGTATGCTAATGATGTTCTCGAACATGCTAGGGCTTGATAAGTTAGAAGGTGAGATTAGCGCCTATAACAAAACACAAAGTATTTTAGGCACAGTTAAAGAGCTTGCTAGCAATAATAATTTATTTGTAGCCGCTTTAGTGGGGTTGTTTTCTATTGTTATTCCAAGCTTAAAGCTATTATTACAGTTGCTTTATTGTTGCCTACCTTTGAATGGGTTTAAGCAAAAGCTCGGTCTGGTTATTTGTGCATTAAGTAAGTGGAGCATGGTTGATGTATTTGTTATTGCATTAATAGTGACTTACTTAGCAGGTAACGCCCATGGTAAAAGTGGCGAGCTACTTGTTATGAATGCACAATTTGGTGAAGGGTTTTGGTATTTTAGCGCATATTGTATATTTGCAATTATCGCGAGTAACTTAATTAAAACACCTGCTAAACCGCAGTCTACATAATTAAAGTATTTGTGGTTGCCGTTAGGTTACCTTACAATCATTTTAAAGTTTATTAAAAGGCATAATGTTGCAACGTTTTTACTCTAGTTTACTCATGATAACTTTACTGCTCACTTTTGTGGGTCAGGCAGTTGCGTCTGTAGCTATGGTATGCGAAATGCCACATATGCCAACTAAAACAGCAACGCATGCCCAAATGCCAATGATACAAAGTAGTGATGCAACAGCTGTCGTTAGCATGTCTGAAAATATGATGCAGATGGATTGTTGCGACGACGAAAGTACGCCACAAAATGACTGCAAATGCCCTATGAGTGGCTGCGCTGCTAACTCAATGCTTAATGTTGATACTTTATTTAGCGTTACTTTACTTGAATCTGAAAAAGTAAATGTACGTGTATTTACTACACAAATTAATATACCTCGTTCACTCTATCGCCCTCCTATGTCTGCTTAATAGCAGGATAGGTGTATGTAAAAATTGCGGTAACCCCGTTTATTGGTAACTCCTAAACACCTTTTTTGCTTCCTAATTTAAGATTTTCTTTTATTTTTAGATGGAGCAGGTGATGAACCACGCTGTAAGTATTAAAGTCGTATTATGTAGTGTTGTGTTATTTAGCACCGCTGTTAATGCGCAAAACAATCAAAATAACCTAAATACCGAAATACTAAAGCAAACTAGTAATGAGCAAACGCTTAGCTTAACGCAAGCGCTTAATTATGCGCTAACGCATGAGCCATGGCTAAAAGCGAGTGGCTACCAAGAAGATGCAGCAATAGCGCAAAGCATTGCTGCAGGCACCTTACCCGATCCTGTTTTAACGGTTGGCTTACTCAACTTACCTACTAACGGTTATGCGTTTGACCAAGAAGGGATGACGCAGCTTAAAGTTGATTTGAGCCAAAAGTTTAGCCGAGGGAATAGTTTAGCGCTTAGACAAAAAGCATTAGCACAGTCTGCTCAACAATACCCTTGGCAGCGCGCCGATCGCTTAGCACAAGTAAAAGCAATTGTGATTGAGTCGTGGTTAAACGCGTATCGTGCTCAGCGAAGTATTGCTTTAATTGAGCTAGATAAAGGGCTATTTACTCAACTTATTGACATTACCGAAGCAAGCTACGCAAGCACCTTAGGTAAAACACGTCAGCAAGATATTATTCGTGCGCAATTAGAACTCACCCGTCTTGAAGATAAGCTGGTTATGCTTGAGCAGCAATTTGAAAGTGCTAAAAACCGTTTAGCACAGTGGTTACCTATGAATATGCTTATGCAGCCTTTAAATACTGAGTTTACTAAAACCGCAGGGCTGGTTGATTTTGCGAGCCTTGAATTTGATGAGCTAATACAGTTGCTTATGACGCATCCCGCAATTATTGCGATAGATAAAACCGTAACGGCAAAGCAAACCGAAGTTGCACTCGCTAAGCAAAGCTACAAACCTCAGATGGGCGTTAATGTGGGTTATGGTTACCGAGATGATACCCCGATGGGTGAGTCGCGAGCTGATTTACTCTCTGTAGGGTTTAGTATTGATTTGCCATTGTTTACTGATAACAGACAAGATCAACAGGTTAAATCGGCTATTGCTAGTGCAGAAGCTACTAAAACACAAAAGCTGGTGGCGCTTCAAAAACTCAAAGGCATGTACTTTAAGGAGTTTAGCCAACTCGCTCGTTTGCAAAAACGCGATGCGCTTTATCAAAATACGTTATTACCGCAAATGTCAGAGCAATCTCAGGCAACACTAAATGCTTATACACGCGACGACGGGGATTTTTCTGACGTGATGCGCGCGCGCATTAGTGAACTTAACGCCAAAATTGATGCACTGAATATTCAAGTAGATCAACATATTATTACCGCCCGCCTTAATTATTATGCAAGTAGCTTAGACCCCCAAGTAATGAGCGAGCAAACTGGAGAATTACACAATGAATACTAATTTAAAGTTACTTGTTGCCGCCTTAGTTGGCGCAGGCGCCTTTGGGTTAATAGGCGGCTTAGTAATGCAGTTTTTACCTAGCAACTCGGCAATGAATGAACAACAAAGCGCAGACAAACAGCCCTTATATTGGGTAGCCCCTATGGATAGTAATTACAGGCGTGACACGCCAGGGCTGTCGCCAATGGGAATGGATTTAGTACCTGTGTATGAAAACGCTAGCAACGCTCAGGATGGACCTGGTGCTGTAACTATTTCGCCTGCAGTCGTTAATAACTTTGGTGTAAGAACGGCCAAAGTAGAGCTTAAAACACTTCACAGCGATATAAATACTGTGGGTTATGTGCAATATAACCAAGACCAACTTATTCACATTCATCCGCGTGTAGAAGGCTGGATTGAAAGTTTATATGTTAAAGCACAAGGTGCAGAAGTTAAAGCCGGTGAGCCTTTATATACATTGTATTCACCACAATTGGTGAACGCACAGGAAGAGCTTTTATTGGCGGTTAATCGTAATAATACCGTGTTAATTCGCGCTGCAAAGGCGCGTTTAGAGTCGTTAAATGTGTCTGATGGATTTATCGAGCGCTTACAAAAAAATAAAAAGATAATGCAAAATATTACTTTTTACGCAAAGCAAAGTGGTGTGGTAGATGAGCTAACAGTACGAGAAGGCTTTTACGTTAAACCAGGCACATCAATGATGAGTATTGCCCAGCTTGATGAAATTTGGGTAGAGGCGGAAGTGTTCGAGCGCCAATCAGAACAAGTGAGTGTTGGGTTGCCCGTTACAATGACGCTTGATTACTTAAAAGGTCAAAAGTGGGAAGGTAAGGTTGATTACATTTACCCCGCGCTTGATGCTAAAAACCGGACTCTGCGTGTAAGGCTTAGGTTTGAAAATGCAGATCATCGGTTAAAACCAAATATGTTTGCACAAGTGAGCATTCACGCTAAAGCGAGTAAGGCGCAATTTACAGTCCCTAAAGAAGCGGTAATCCGCACGCAGCATCAAAACCGCGTGGTTATTGCATTAGGTGAGGGTCGTTTTAAATCGGTAGAAGTTGAAGTTGGGCAAATTAATAGTAATGAAGCGGTCATTTTGTCAGGTGTAATGACAGGTGACACGGTAGTGACTTCAGCGCAATTTTTAATAGACTCTGAATCGAGTAAAAGCTCCGACTTTAAACGAATGGAAATGCCTAGTTCTAGTATTAGCTCAGGTATGAGTTCGGATTCTGGTTCAGACTCAAATATGAACATAGATATGCAGCCACAAAACGCCACGGTTAACGGCACTATTAATGCCATAGATATACAAAATCGCATTATTAATATTAGCCGAGAAGCCATTGAAAAATGGAATCGAGAACCCGCCACAATGGACTTTGTATTAGCGCCAGATATTGATATTACTCAGTTTGAAAATGCCCAGTATATTAATTTTACTTTTAGCATTATTAACGATGAATTTGTAATTACTAAAGCGCAAAACGCAGAGCCGATTGATCATTCTACTATGCAACATAGTTCTCACTAGGAGCCATTATGATAACTGCCATTATTCGCTGGTCTGTTAGCAATCGCTTTTTTGTGTTGTTGCTTACATTAATTTTACTGGGTGGAGGATTGTTTGCGGTAAAAAATACGCCCGTGGATGCCTTGCCTGACTTATCTGATGTTCAGGTCATTATAAAAACCACTTACCCGGGGCAAGCGCCGCAAGTAGTGCAAGACCAAGTTACATTTCCGCTCACCACAGCAATGCTTTCTGTGCCGGGTGCACAAACTGTAAGGGGTTTTTCGTTTTTTGGTGACTCGTACGTTTACGTTATTTTTGACGAAAAAACCGATTTGTATTGGGCGCGTAGCCGAGTACAAGAATACCTAAGCCAAGTAGCGAGTAGATTACCCGATAGCGCTACGCCAGAGCTTGGCCCTGATGCAACAGGCGTAGGTTGGATTTACTTATACGCACTAATTGATAAAACAAATAAACACGATATTAGTCAGCTACGAAGCTTACAAGATTGGTTTTTAAAGTTTGAGCTACAAACTGTGCCCGGTGTATCTGAAGTGGCTGCTGTTGGTGGCATGGTTAAGCAATACCAAGTCAATGTAGAGCCTGATAAATTACGCGCATATGGTATTCCGCTTAGCCTTATTCAAACCGCTATTCAACAAGGCAACCAAGAGATGGGCGCCTCGGTAGTTGAAATGGCTGAAGCTGAATACATGGTAACAAGCACAGGCTACATTAAGAGTGTTGCCGACTTGGAAGCTATTCCGCTTGGTGTAAACGCCAACGGTACTGCGCTGCAATTGCGTGATGTAGCTGATATTCGAGTCGGGCCGCAAATGCGCCGTGGTGTAGCAGAGCTAAATGGCGAAGGTGAAGTAACCGGCGGCATTGTTATTATGCGCTATGGCGAAAATGCACAAAAAACCATTGAACTCGTAAAAGCAAAGTTAGAATCGCTTAAAAAGGGATTACCAGAGGGCGTTGAAATAGTCCCTGTGTACGATCGCTCCAACTTAATAAATAACGCGGTAGATAATCTAACAAGTAAGCTAATTGAAGAGCTTATTGTAGTTGCCTTAGTGTGTGTGGTGTTTTTATTTCATGTGCGCTCATCACTTGTAGCGATTATTACGTTACCGCTTGGAATTTTAACGGCATTTATAATTATGTATTGGCAGGGGATTAACGCCAATATTATGTCTTTAGGGGGGATTGCAATAGCCATAGGCGCAATGACCGATGGCGCTATCGTTATGATTGAAAATATGCATAAGCATATGGAAAAAACGCCCCTTACCAACGAAAACCGCTGGGAAGTTGTGGCTAAATCGGCGAGTGAAGTGGGTCCTGCATTATTTTTTAGTTTATTAATTATTACCGTCAGCTTTATGCCGGTATTTATTTTAGAAGCACAAGAAGGGCGTATGTTTGCGCCACTGGCTTACACTAAAACCTATGCTATGGCTGCGTCTGCTGGGCTTGCGATTACCTTAGTGCCGGTATTAATGGGTTACTTTATTAGAGGTAAGGTCATTTCGGAGCAAAAAAATCCAGTTAATCGATTACTCGTCGCAGCGTATCGTCCACTACTTAACTGGGTGCTTAAATTTCCAAAAATGACATTGGTACTCGCGGTGGTTGTTTCTGTTATTGGCTTTTACCCGGTAAATAAAATAGGTAGTGAATTTATTCCGCCACTCGATGAGGGCGATTTAATGTATATGCCCACAACGTATCCTGGTTTATCGGTAGGTAAAGCGCGCGAAATACTACAGCAAACCGACAAGTTAATTGCCACAGTACCCGAGGTTAAAACAGTATTTGGTAAAGTTGGGCGAGCAGAAACTGCAACAGATCCTGCGCCGCTTACAATGATAGAGACGTTTATTCAGCTAAAGCCAAAAGACGAATGGCGCGAGGGTATGACTCTTGAAAAGCTTAAAAAAGAACTCGATGGTTTGGTTAAGTTCCCTGGGCTTACAAATGCGTGGGTTATGCCAATTAAAACACGTATTGATATGCTCGCAACGGGTATTAAAACCCCTGTGGGAATTAAAGTTGCGGGACCAAAGTTGAGCGAAATTCAAAAAATTGGTCAACAAATAGAAGTGCTTCTAAAAGATGTTCAAGGCACCGCATCGGTTTACTCAGAGCGAGTAGCCGGTGGACGTTATATAAAAGTAGATATAAATCGTGAAAAAGCTGCGCGTTATAGTTTAAACATTAGCGACGTACAGCAGGTTGTATCTACTGCAATAGGTGGTACAAACGTAACACAAACGGTAGAAGGGCAAGAGCGTTACCCTGTTAATTTACGTTATCCGCAAGCATACAGAGACTCGCCAGAAGAGTTAATGTTGTTACCTATTGTAACGCCTACAGGGCAGCGTATAGCACTTGGTGATGTAGCCGATGTATTTATTGAAGATGGACCGCCTGGTATAAAAAGCGAAAATGCACGTTTAAACGGTTGGAGTTTTATTGATATAGATGGCGTTGATATTGGTACTTACGTTGAGCACGCTCAGCAAGTGCTCGATAAAGACCTAATACTACCTGCTGGCTACTCAATTACGTGGGCTGGGCAGTATGAATACATGCAGCGCGCTAAAGAAAAACTGACTTATGTATTACCACTTACATTAGCGATTATTATTGTATTGCTTTACCTTAATTTTAGAAGCTTTGCTGAGGTCACTATTATTATGGCTACGTTGCCACTGGCAATGATTGGTGGCGTATGGCTAATGTATTTAGAGGGCTTTAACTTTTCAGTTGCAGTAGGTGTAGGCTTTATTGCCTTAGCTGGGGTAGCGGTAGAAATTGGGGTCATTATGTTGGTGTATTTAAACCAAGCCTATCAAGAAAAGTGCCTCGAAGCAGAGCAAGCAGGTAAGCCACTTAGCTTAGTACAATTACAGCAAGCTATTATTGAAGGAGCAGGGCTTCGAGTACGCCCGGTTATGATGACTGTCGCGACAATTATTATCGGTTTATTACCTGTACTTTATGGCACGGGCACCGGAAGCGAAGTAATGAGCCGAATAGCAGCGCCTATGGTTGGCGGTATGGGCAGTGCAATTGTACTCACCTTACTTGTTATTCCTGCGGTTTACTTGCTGTGGCGCAAACAAGGACTTAAATAATATAAAACAACAAGACTATAGAGCAATGCTGTTACTACTCACGCATTGCTCTATAAAAATTACCTATAATTTGTAAGTTGTTCTATTAAATAGCGAGTTATTACTCATGTTTAAATTAACTAACTGTTTTTAAATAGCTTTTTAATTGGCACGCTTTACGCAGTGTATTACCTATACAGTCAACTAAGTAAGGAATGCACATGCAAGTTAAAACAATTAAAGAGGTATACGATTGGACCGTTTTGTTTCATACGCAAATGGCGGCTAATTTTTATAGCGTAAAGGATTTACTCGATGAACATAATGCAATGCTGGTGGACTACTACCTAAATTACGAAAAAAAACTCGCCGAAGATTTAGTCGGGTTTAAAGCGATAACCGAAATAAATACGCTCGATACGTACAGTTATGAATACTTTGCTAAAAATCCTGAGCTAATTACTTTTGAAGACATTAGTAAAGATCAGCAATTCGATGAAGAAGTCATTCAAGGCTATTTAGCACAGCAACATCAAAAAGTGATTGAGTTATATGAATACTTACTTGAACGCGCCGAAACCGAAAGTGGGCAAGAAAAGCTTCAACAAATACTAGAGCTTGAAAAGCAAGGTATAAAGCAAATGATGCAAAGTACTAATCGTCATATGGATATGTAGCTTTATAAAAGAGCGGGATTACTGAGTTTATCTCGCTCTTATTAGCTTTAAGGTGATTATTTAAAATAGCTGATGCTTGCATCGGCTTATTTTATGTCTGCGTTAAATAATCTGCAGAGCATTTTGATGGACTGAAATGGTATGCGTGTCAGTTGTATGGCACGCATAAATGGAGGTTAAACTTCTTCCGTATCTACAATTAAATCACTTGTAATTGATTCCAATGCTTCAATAACTTCGTCTTTATCCATACCATTTGGCAAAGTAACGGTAGCAACAGCGCTAAAAATAGGCACTCCCCAATTAGGTGCACTTTGTTGTCTTGAATTTAAGTGAGTAATATTAGCGCCTTTATGACGTATTACACTTGCCAGTTCTTGAACAATACCAGGACGGTCGTTACCTGTTATAACTAGATTAATTTGCTCTAGTGTTGATGGTTCAATCTCTGTGTTTCCGGTTTCAATACGAACGTCTAACTTAGGTAACTTATTTAAAGCACTTTGTAATGATTGAAAATGCTCCTCAGCAACTTCAAGTTGAATAATACCTGCAAAATGACCTAATAAATGGCTTAAGTTACTGCTTAGCCAGTTGCCATGATTCTGTAATACGACTGATGAGATGCTCTCTACTAAACCAGGGCGATCTTTCCCTAAAATAGTTATAACCAACTGCTTCATAAATAATTCTCTTTTTAAGCCCAAAGAAAGTAAATGCATAGGCATTAAGTATGTTGTCTAATTTAAATTGTGTGTTGTTGCACTTTTTTATAAATCTTTGATTATAAGTTAAAAAAATGGATATAGTTGTGTTGACTATACGCAGTATTAATAGTCATTATTATTTACTAAGTACTCTTTTAGTATTGACCTCGATAAATACTTTGTCCAATTATTTTATAATTTAGTTCACTTATAAATCACCTATTTGAAGCTAATTTAGACTTTTCCCTCGTTAGTTTTATTTAAAGCTGTTTTAGAGTGCTTATTGTTACCGTTGTAACAATACTGTCATCTTGATGAAATATAATTTATGCAACGTTAAGATTTAAGGGTGTTTTGATGACTTCAAATCCGAATAAGCCGACTTTTAATACGGATCGAAGCCGTCTATTTAAAGATCGGTTTGCCAAATTTGGCATAACCGCAGGTGGGATAATGGTATTAGTAGCGCTGCTATTAATATTCTTTTACCTTCTTTATGTAGTACAGCCAATTTTTGAATCAGCAAAAGTAGAAAAGCGCGATAGCTTTCATGTTGCTAATTCACAGCAAATAGTAGGTTTAGGCGTAGAAGAGCAAACTGAAGTAGCTTACTTACTAAGTGAGCAGGGGCAGGTTGATTTTTACAGTGTTGAGTCAGGTAGTTTTGGTAAAAAACTCAAAATGCTTAATGCAGAGTTACCTAGTGATGCAACAAGCTTTGCAACTAGCGCGCCTTTTCAAGGGCATTATGCGTTTGGTTTAAAAGATGGCACCGTAATGGTTGTTGCACCTAAATTTTTAGTTACCTTTCCAAACAACGAACGTAAATTAACACCTCGCTTAGGTTTTCCTCTTGGGGAAATGGCTTTAGAAGTAGATGAGCAAGGTGCGGCTATTAAACGCTTTGCATTTAGTCACTATGAAGACAAAACAGCAGTTGTAGCACTTACCGAAGATAAACGTGTACTGTTTAGCAGTTTTGTTGCTGAAGAGAATATGTTTACTGGTGAAGTTGAGTGGGTTGTTGAGCGTACAGAACTTGATGTTGAAGGACGTGTAGACGAGTTATTAATGTCGCCAGATACAACACGTACTTTTGTGCGTTCTGCTAATCAAGTGTATGTATACGATACACGAGACCCAAGTGATGTAGAGCAAATTCAATTACTTTCGGCTAACGAAGAAAATGCAAATATTGTATCTGCACAGTTGTTGGCTGGTGCAAACTCATTAATGCTTGCGAATGATAACGGTGAGGTTTCGCAGTGGTTTGAAGTAAACACTGACACAGGCCGCGAATATCAAAAAATTCGCTCATTTGAAACGACTAAGCAAAGTAAGCTAAATATATTTACTGAGTTTTACCGTCGTACTTTTTTTACTACCGGCAATAATGGTGAGCTAGGTGTGTATTACACAACAAGTGAAGCAAAACTTTGGCAAGGTAAAGTAAGTGAAGGTGCAATAGAGAACTTTGCAATTGCACCACGTTCAAATGCTGCGTTAATTTTAGCGGATAACAAACTAACCGTATTAGATATTCACAACGAGCATCCAGAAGTTACTTGGTCAGCACTTTGGCAAGAAGTGTGGTACGAAGGTTACCCAGAGCCAGGTTATATATGGCAGTCAACATCAGCTAGTGATGACTTTGAGTCTAAGTTTTCATTAGTGCCAATTTCGTTTGGTACATTAAAAGCTGCACTTTACGCTATGTTGTTTGCTGTACCAATCGCGCTTTCGGCGGCTATTTACACGGCATACTTTATGTCGAGCAAATTACGTAAAGTGGTTAAGCCTACCGTAGAAATAATGGAAGCATTACCAACGGTTATTTTGGGTTTTTTAGCGGGTCTTTGGTTAGCACCGTTAATAGAAGAACACTTACCTGCGATTGTTGGGTTACTCGTACTATTACCGCTAGGTATGTTAGCGACGGGCTTAGCTTGGACTAAATTGCCAACAAAAATTCGCCATAGAATTCCTGAAGGTTCTCATTCAATTATCCTTATTCCGGTCGTCTTACTTATTGGTTGGTTTTCGTTTGCGATGAGTGGATTTGTTGAGCTTTGGATGTTTGACGGCAATGTACGTCAGTACTTAACAAATGAGCTGGGTATGACATTCGATCAACGTAACTCGCTTGTTGTAGGTATTGCGATGGGCTTTGCGGTTATTCCTACTATATTCTCAATTGCAGAAGACGCGGTATTTAGTGTTCCAAAGCATTTATCAAATGGCTCATTAGCATTAGGTGCAACGCAGTGGCAAACACTAATACGTGTTGTATTACTAACAGCAAGCCCAGGTATTTTCTCTGCGGTAATGATGGGACTTGGCCGAGCAGTTGGCGAAACCATGATTGTACTTATGGCAACCGGTAATACACCGATTATGGATTGGAGCATTTTCCAAGGTATGCGTACGCTTGCAGCAAATATTGCAGTTGAAATGCCAGAGTCAGAAGTAGGTAGTTCGCACTATAGAATATTATTCTTAGCGGCCTTTGTATTATTCATATTCACATTCATTTTTAACACAGTCGCTGAGTTTGTTCGCCAGCAACTGCGTGAAAAATACAGCTCAATGTAAGCGGAGAGACATGACATGGTAAAGCAGTGGTTTAAGTCTGGTTCTCCTTGGATTTGGATGACCGGTGGTGCAGTGAGCATCAGTTTGATTTCAGTTTTAGGCTTATTAGCAATGATAGCCTGGAAAGGGTTAAGCTTTTTCTGGCCTTCAGAAGTTGTACAGTTTGAACTTGAAGGGTCGATTGCAAAGCAAACTGTTATTGGCGAAGTTTACGACCGTGAATTAGTACCAAAAACGCGTTTAGCCGCCACAGGTATTGATGTTAGCGGATTTGAAAAAGAAGAAATAGAGCGCTTACTTATTAAAACAGGTAACCGCGAATATGTAGATTTAGATTTTCGTTGGATATTAGAAACCGACATAACAAATAAAACAGCACCAGCGGCGCTTGCAGTATTTGAGCGTAGTAAAAACGGTAACTTTTATGGTTATGTGCAAAACGTTATTAAAGACGGTAAACCAGTCGAAGGCGATAAGATTGAAGCGCTACATGAGCTTGTAGAGCGTGCAGTAGACTTAAATGACGAAGCACTTGATTTGCAAAATGGTGACATTGGGCATATTAACTACGCACTTGAACGCCTTCGTTTAAAAGAAAAGGGCTACTTACTCGATAATGCACTTACTGATGAGCGTGTTGCTGAGCTTGCTCAAGAGCGTGCTGAATTACGTGCACAGTATGGTGTACTTGAAAAAGATTTATTTGCACTACGCAAACAAGCTAAACGTGACCACGTAACTGTAAAAGATATGCGCGGTGAGGTTGTAACGATTCCAATGTACCAAGTACTTGATGTTTGGTTTCCAAACGACATGGGCTTTTTTGCAAAGCTAGGTCACTATTTTGTACAGCTAGGTAAGTTTGTATCTGATGATCCACGTGAAGCAAATACAGAGGGCGGTGTGTTCCCTGCTATATTTGGTACTGTGTTTATGGTTATGTTGATGGCTGTGATAGTGACACCGTTTGGCGTTGTTGCTGCGATTTACTTACACGAGTACGCCGCTAAAAATGCAATCACTAAAATGATTCGTATCGCGGTGATTAACTTGGCTGGTGTTCCTTCAATTGTATATGGTGTATTTGGCCTTGGCTTTTTTGTATACATGTTAGGTGGTAGCTTAGACCAACTATTTTATCCAGAATCGTCGCCAACGCCAGTATTTGGTACGCCAGGTGTAATGTGGTCGGCATTAACGCTCGCTATACTAACGCTGCCAGTTGTTATTGTATCGACTGAAGAAGGTTTATCTCGTATTCCAAGTACCGTACGTGATGGTTCACTAGCGCTTGGCGCAACAAAAGTAGAAACGTTATGGCGCATAATTATTCCAATGGCAAGCCCTGCAATTATGACCGGTTTAATACTGGCAGTTGCGCGTGCTGCAGGTGAAGTTGCACCGTTAATGCTGGTAGGTGTCGTAAAAATGGCCCCTACATTACCACTTGATGGCAACTTCCCGTATTTTCACTTAGATAGAAAGTTCATGCACTTAGGCTTTCATATATACGATGTTGGCTTCCAAAGCCCTAATGTTGAAGCGGCACGCCCGCTGGTATACGCAACGGCCTTTTTATTGGTGTCGGTGATTATTACCCTAAACATAACGGCCATTGGTATACGTAACCATTTACGTGAAAAATTCAGATCGCTTGAACACTAATTAGTAAAGATTTTATAGGTAACAAAAATGATTACAGTCGCTCCAAAAGTAAACCAAGCTAATATAGGCCAGAAGTTAGACCTAGAAAATTTAACGGATGACCAAAAAGCGCTAGAGATTAAAGATCTCGATCTTTACTACGGTGATAAGCAAGCGCTTAATAAAGTAAATATGAACATTCCAAAAGGCCAAGTAACTGCGTTTATAGGACCATCGGGCTGTGGTAAATCAACGTTATTACGTTGTATTAACCGCATGAACGATTTGGTAGATATTTGTCGTATTGAAGGTGAAATATTACTTCACGGTCAAAATATTTACGATAAGAGCGTAGATGTAGCAGCACTTCGTCGTAATGTAGGTATGGTGTTTCAGCGTCCTAACCCATTTCCTAAATCAATTTATGAAAATGTGGTTTATGGCCTACGCTTACAAGGTATTAAAGAGAAGCGTAAGTTAGATGAAGTGGTAGAGCAATCACTTCGTGGTGCTGCTTTATGGGATGAAGTAAAAGATAGATTACACGACAGCGCGTTTGGCTTATCGGGTGGTCAGCAACAGCGTTTAGTTATTGCTCGCTCAATTGCAATTGAGCCAGAAGTTCTTTTATTAGATGAACCTACATCAGCACTTGACCCTATTTCTACTTTGGTAATCGAAGAGCTAATAAACGATTTAAAAAACCAATTTACCGTTGTTATTGTTACACATAACATGCAACAAGCAGCGCGTGTATCTGATCAAACAGCCTTTATGTATATGGGCGAATTGATTGAGTACTCAGACACAAATACCTTATTTACTACACCAACGAAGAAAAAGACCGAAGATTATATTACCGGTCGTTACGGTTAATTAGCCCGTTGTAGCGTGTTGTGCAAGATTAAGAGAGAAGGTAACTATGGAACATAATATTAATAAACATATTTCTGGGCGTTTTAACCAAGAACTAGAAAATGTACGTAATCATGTATTAAGTATGGGTGGCTTAGTTGAGCAGCAGTTAAACAGTGCGCTTGATGCGGTGAGTCGTAACGATGCAGAGCTTGCTCAAAAGGTACGTCAGAACGATTATAAAGTGAATGCAATGGAAGTAAGCATTGATGAAGAGTGTACGCGTATTATTGCTCGTCGTCAGCCTGCAGCAAGCGACTTACGTTTAGTGATTGCAATTGCAAAAACAATTGCTGATTTAGAGCGTATTGGCGATGAAGCTGAGCGAATTGCTAAAGTTGCACTAGACTCATTTACCAAAGATCAGCAAGATTTATTAGTAAATATTGAAAATATGGGCCGTCAAGTTTTAAAAATGCTACACGACGTACTGGATGCATTTGCGCGTATGGATGTGCAACGCGCATTTCAAGTACATAAAGAAGATGCAAAAGTTGACCGCGAATATGAAGCCATCACACGTCAAATAATGACTTACATGATGGAAGATCCACGCTCAATCCCTAAAATCATGGACTTAGTTTGGTCTGTTCGCTCATTAGAGCGTATTGGTGATCGCTGTCAGAACATTGCTGAATACATTATTTATTTTGTTAATGGCAAAGATATTCGCCATACATCTCAAGAAGATATAGAAAAATCACTATGATTTTTTATCCATCATGTATTTCTATTAAAGCGGCTTAGTGCCGCTTTGTGTATTGCAAGCTTTAGTGAAGTAATAAAAAGCGTTCACAATCTTGGTTAATACTGTAAAATTCATGCTGCAAAGCATATCAATTTGATTAAAGGGTCAGTTATGCCTACAAACGCGTTTTTAGGAGTATTTGCAAAATCTCCTATCAAACCAATGGAAGAACACATCAAGAAGGTTCATCAAGCAAGTAAAGCTTTGATACCTTTTTTTAATCACGTATTTAAAGAAGAGTGGGTACAAGCAGAAGAGCTTCGCATCACTATTCGCAATTTAGAACGTGAAGCTGATGATATGAAAAGAGATATACGTTTACAATTACCGCGTGGTTTATTCATGCCGGTAGAGCGTACAGATCTTCTCGAACTAGTAACTCAACAAGATAAAATTGCCAATAAAGCAAAAGATATTGCAGGGCGAGTGATTGGTCGTGAAATGACCATTCCAAAAGTTATGCAAGCTGATTTCTTAGCTTACTTAACCCGTTGTGTAGATGCGACTAAACAAGCATCTAAAGCAATTAACGAATTAGAAGAATTGCTAGAAACGGGTTTTAAAGGTCGAGAAGTCACCTTAGTAGAAAAAATGTTAGTTGAATTGGATGCCATAGAACAAGACACGGACGAAATGCAGATAAAAGTACGCCGCCAGCTACGTGATGTAGAGGGTGAGTTAAATCCAATTGATGTTATGTTTTTGTACAAAATCATTGAATGGGTTGGCGAGCTTGCAGATATTGCAGAGCGCGTAGGATCACGTCTTGAGCTGATGTTAGCTCGTTAATTTAAAATCAGTTCAAACACGAAAGATTAAGGTTTTACAATGGATATCATTGCATCTTACGGCACGGTATTAATTTTAATTGCCGCAGCAGTCGGCTTTTTTATGGCTTATGGTATTGGCGCGAACGACGTAGCGAACGCCATGGGCACATCTGTAGGTTCAAAAGCGCTAACAATCAAACAAGCTATTTTTATAGCGATGATTTTTGAATTTGCAGGCGCTTACTTAGCAGGTGGTGAGGTTACATCAACAATTCGTAAAGGAATTATCGATGCCGCACCATTTGCAGACATTCCTGAACTTATGGTTCTGGGTATGATTTCATCTTTATTTGCAGCGGGTGCTTGGTTATTAATGGCCTCGTTCTTGGGTTGGCCAGTATCAACGACTCACTCAATCATTGGTGCAATCATTGGTTTTGCGTTAGTTGCTGTTGGTACTGAGGCGATTCAATGGGATAAAGTAGGTGGTATTGTTGGTAGTTGGATTATAACGCCCGCCATATCAGGCTTTATTGCATACTTAATATTTATGAGTGCACAAAAACTTATTTTTAATACAGATGCACCACTAAAAAATGCTAAACGCTATGTACCACTTTATATGGGTTTAGCAGGTTTTATAATGGCCTTGGTTACAATTAAAAAAGGCTTAAAGCATGTTGGTGTTGATTTAGGTGCAGCCGAAGGGTACGCCTTAGCAATAGCTGTAGCAGTTGTCGTTGCTATAATTGGTAAAATTGCTATTTCTCGTTTAAATATCGATCCAAAAGCAGATAAACAAATGCAATTCAACAATGTTGAAAAAGTGTTTGCTGTTCTTATGGTATTAACAGCATGTTGTATGGCCTTTGCACATGGTTCTAACGATGTTGCTAATGCAATCGGTCCACTAGCTGCTGTTGTAAATATTGTTGAAAACAATGGTGAAATTGCTAAAAAAGCGGCTATTGCTTGGTGGATTCTACCTCTAGGTGGTTTTGGTATTGTTGCGGGTCTTGCTATTTTGGGCAAAAAAGTAATTAAAACGATTGGTGAAGGCATTACACATTTAACGCCTAGCCGTGGTTTTGCTGCTGAACTAGCCGCTGCTTCTACCGTTGTTATTGCATCAGGTACTGGTATGCCAATCTCTACTACTCAAACCTTAGTAGGTGCGGTATTAGGTGTAGGTATGGCACGTGGAATTGGTGCACTTAACATGGGTGTTATCAGAAACATTGTAGTTTCTTGGGTAATTACATTGCCAGTTGGCGCTGCCCTTGCTATTGTTATTTTCTACGTACTAAGAACCGCATTTGGGGTTTAACAAAAAAGTACTCAAAGACTTTTAGCTTGAAAAGATCTCAATGCCCTAGGTGTTGGGGTCTTTTTATTTGTGGAAAGAAAAAATGACCAATCTTCCAAGTATCAAACAGCTACAGTATTTATTAGCTGTTCATCAACATCAGCACTTTGGCAGAGCTGCCAGTGCCTGTTTTATTGGGCAATCTACTTTAAGCAGTGCTATTCAAAATCTTGAAGAAACTTTGGGTTGCCAGCTTATTGAACGCGAAAATCGCAGCCTCATGTTTACCAGTATTGGTGAAGAAGTTGTTGAGCGCTCTCGTAAAATAATTAACGATACAATTAGTTTAAAAGAGCTCACTAAAAGCTTTTTAACACCACTGAGTGGTAAATTAACGGTGGGTGTTATACCTACAATTGCTAGCTTTATAGCGGCTCCTCTGTATCACTTTTGTAAAGAAACCTTTTGTGATTTAGAGCTGGTATTAATAGAAGATACGAGTGATAAGCTACTGGATAAACTTGAGCATGGGCATATTGATTTAGCGCTACTTGCACTGCCATACGAAACCGATAAATTTCATACACAAGTATTGGCAAAAGATCAGTTTAGTTTAGTGCACCATAAGGATTACAGCGCTGCAAAGGGCGTAGTCGACTTTAATCTATTACCAGAGGCTAGCGTATTCTTACTCGAGCGTGAGCACTGTATGACAGGCCATGCGCTTAGTGCATGTCATTTAAATCGTGCTAGCTGTATTAACCCATTTGAAGCAGCAAGCTTGCATACATTATTAAGTATGGTTGAGCATCAGCTCGGGGTGACTTTTTTACCACAAATGGCGATTAACGCCGGAATTTTAGATAATAAAAATATGGTGGCTACACCATCACAAAGTGATGCATATAGAGATATTGGCATATTGTGGCGGAAAACTACGGGGCGGATCCGCGACTTTAAGTTATTTAGTCAACAGCTTGAGATATTTTTAAAGCGCCAATGTAGTTTAGATTTTTCTAAATAAGAATAGTAAATGAATGAAAGCAGCCTATAAAGGCTGCTTTTGATTTTTAAAATGGCTTTCAAAAGGCTCAAGTTCGGGTAAAAATAGTAAATAAATCCATACCACCAAGTTAAAGTAAGGCACGCAACCTAATACAGTAAAAACCTTAACTGGGTAGCCTTTAATATTTGCGTAACGATAACACTGATACGCGATTGCAAAATGTATAATCAGTAATAACATAACTAGCTGTGTCATACCTTTCTCCTTAAAAGCTTAAATAGCTTTGAAACCCACTATAAATATCAGTACTACGTCGCCAAAAGGTAATGTCATGTTTTTAAAGTGAAATACATTAAAATGCACGACATTTTTTATTTGATACTGAAAGTATAGGCAAGAAAGGTAATATTGGTAGTAACAAATTGTTTAATTTTGTTTATTTTGGGCTAGCTTGTTGTTGGTAAAACGTTTTATTTTTTGAAATTTTTTCAAGCTCATCTTTTACTTTTTCAACAGGTACTGGGCGTGCAATAAAGTAGCCTTGTCCATAATCAACACCTATCTCTTTTAGTGCAAAAAATATCTCTTCGTTTTCAACGTACTCAGCTACAGAGCGCTTATCGAGAGACCGACTAATATCATTTATTGCTTTTACTAACGCTAAGTCTATAGGGTCATTAAGCATGTCGCTTACAAATGAGCCATCAATTTTTACATGTTGTGCTGGAAGCTGCTTTAAATAGTTAAATGTACTAAAGCCAGTTCCAAAATCGTCAATAGAAAAATGACAGCCTAAGCTATTAAGCTTCTCAATCATTTTACGAGTCGCTTTTAAGTTGTTAATACTTGCTGATTCAGTTATTTCAAAAATTATCCGCGAAGGGGGCACGTTATACTTTTCAAGATTTGATTCAATTAATGGCAATAAGCGTTCATCTAAGAATGATTGTGCTGACAAATTAATAGCAACTTGGTTTAACTCTGGGTGCTTAGACACACAAGCAACGGCATTACGTATAACGCATTGATCCATCAAAAATGTGTCGTTAAGCATCTCTAAAGAGGGAATAAATTGATTTGGGTACACAAGTTTACCTTTGAGTTTTAAGCGTAAGAGCGCTTCAAAATAAGCAACTTTACACTCTTTAAAATCCCAAATAGGTTGGTAATGCAGTTCAATATTATCTTGCTGCAGTGCTTGTCGAATTTCGTGACCCCATTCAAGCCCAGTTTGAAGCGTATTGTTTTGAGCGTCCTCTTTTGAGTAGCAATGTACTAAGTTACGCCCTAAATTTTTGGCAATATACAAAGCAATATCGGCTTGTTTTAAACACTCATTAGGGTCGTTATTTTGTGTCGTGATTTGAGTTAAACCAATAGAGCAGCTAATAGTGTATATCTGATCTTCTGATTTAAAAGCATGTTTTTCTATCGCACTACACACACCTTCTGCAATAAGGTGTGCATCCAGTAAATTCATATCGGTAAGTATGACTGCAAACTCATCGCCGCCTATTCGGCACACCAAATGGTCTTCGCCAATATTTGTTTTAAATAATTGCGCCACTTCTTTTAATACTATGTCACCTTGGTGGTGACCTTTGCTGTCGTTTATTATTTTAAAGTGATCGAGGTCAATATAAATAACAGCATGCTCTATACCATCATACGTGTATTTATCTTGGCATATTTTATTAAGCTGTTGATCAAAGTAATAACGGTTATGTAAACCAGTTAGTGGGTCATGGTGTGCTAAATGACGTAGTTGGATCTCTGCTTGTTTACGTTCATGTATGTTGTCGATAGTGGCAGTTATGGTCGCGTTATTACGACTATTTTTGATTAGCTGTAATCTGCATTCGACCCAAATTAAATTGCCATTTTTATGGGTGAGCTTTACTTCTATTTGTTGCTGTTGCTCGCCACCATGTAAAATGTCATTAATAGTATAATTTAGTCTTCCTTTATCTTCGTTATTACAATAAGCGCTTAATGGGGTTTGTAGCGATGATTTAACACCAAAACCGCTCAATGCCTCCCATGCAGGGTTAATAAAACGAATATGCCCTTGCTGATCAAGCTCTAAAACAACCGTATTCAAATGCAATAAAATACGCTGATGAGCCGAAAATAACTCTTTGTAACGCACTTCGCTCACGCTAAGCTGCTCTACTTTGTAAGCAAACTCAGCATAACTCACCATAAAATCTTCACGTCGTGCGGCGTGGTCACACACTTTATTTAAAAATGAAGGGTCGTATGGGGCTCTAATAAAATCGGTAACACCAGACAGCAAAAGCTGCTCAGCGTAATCAGCATCATCACTTTCTATAATCGTAACAATAGCTTGTTTAGAATTGTGCTGTAGGATTTCTTCAACGAGTACACTCGAGCTCTCTGCACTTGATGTAGTGGCATCGAGTAGCACAATTGAAAACTGCTGTTGGTTGTAAGCGTTTAGTGCTGCTTTGGCTGAGGTAACGTGAGTAATAGCAAAGTTTAACTTTAACTGTTCACTTATTTTGTCGGCCGTATTTTGAAGTGGCTCTAATAATAATAAGTTTAGCCGGCTACTTTTTTCTAAGTGAGTAGATAAAACATTCGCAAGTACTTGAGGGAGCATGTCTTTATGTTCAAACGGCAGTACAGCATCTATCCCGTAGCTTCGGGCTGTTGTTTCTGCAATACGCTCACAGTAAATTGGCGGAATAAGTAAAATTGGGGTGTTTTTCGGTGTTTTTAATAATCCTGAGCGGATCATCCTCGAAAAGCGCCAGCCGTCAATTTTCCCAACATTAATGCCCGTTATTATAATATCAACAGGGTGTTGTTTTAAAAGCTTTAAAGCTTGTTGGCTATCTTGCGCATCAGTAAAGGTAAATACATTTAAGCTATCTAAAGTGCCTTTAATCGCGCGGCGTTCAGCACTACTTGCGTTTAATATTAGCAATTTAAGCTGGTTTGGCACGTGTTGAACACCCCTAATGTAACTTATAATAATTCAGCCGAACAAGAATAGTGACATTTAACCATAAGAACAAGAAAATTTAATGATAAACACGCAAACAAGATATTATAAGTTTGGCTGATTTCTTGAGCTTAATATCCGATACATATACACTTGGCGCGATTTTAAATGATGTGGATTACTAATTATGCGCGTGGCTGACTTTAGCTTTGACTTACCTGATGAATTAATAGCTCGTTTTCCTAAAGCGGACAGAACTAGCAGCCGTTTACTTACTTTAGATGGCCCAAGCGGAACTCTAGAACATAAAGTGTTTAGCGACATACTTGATTTAGTAAACGAAGGCGATTTGTTAGTCTTTAACAATACACGCGTTATTCCAGCACGTATGTTTGGTCAAAAAGCCTCTGGCGGCAAAGTTGAAGTGCTTGTAGAGCGAGTGCTAGATGAACATCGCGTACTTGCGCACGTACGCGCGAGCAAGTCGCTTAAGGTTGGTAACGAAGTTATTCTTGAAGGCAAAGCTAAAGCAATAATGGTTGCACGCCACGATACATTATTTGAGCTTGAGTTTGATCATAGCCAAAACGTGCTAGATATACTTAATGATATTGGTCATATGCCACTGCCTCCTTATATTGACCGACCTGATACCGAAGCTGATCGCGAGCGTTACCAAACTGTTTATGGAGAAAAGCCAGGTGCAGTTGCTGCGCCAACAGCGGGCTTACATTTTGACGATAAGTTAATGACGGCACTAAAAGATAAAGGTGTAAACATGGCTTTTGTTACTTTGCACGTTGGCGCCGGTACTTTTCAGCCAGTACGAGTGGATAGTGTTGATGAGCATGTAATGCATTCCGAGTACATAGAAGTGCCCGATGATGTAGTTGCTGCCGTTGCACAAACCAAAGCAAGTGGCGGGCGTGTAATTGCGGTTGGCACAACTTCAGTACGCTCATTAGAGTCGGCAGCTAAAGTTCACGGCGGCAAGTTAGATACGTATTTTGGTGATACCGATATATTTATTTTTCCGGGTTACCAATTTAATGTTGTTGATGCCATGGTCACTAATTTTCACTTACCTGAGTCAACACTCATTATGTTAGTAAGTGCTTTTAGCGGACAAGACAATATTATGGGCGCATACAATACCGCAATTGAACAAAAATACCGCTTTTTTAGTTACGGTGATGCGATGTTTTTAACACGCAAGTAACAGCTTGTTATTTAATACTCAGTAAAAAACATTAAAAACCCCAGCTTCGTTGCTGGGGTTTTTGTTTAGCGTAATAAGCAAGATTGAATTTATCGCAGCTAATAGTATTAATGAGGCAAAAAGGGTAGAATCGAGCGGTTAAATTATAGCTTGTTGGACTGTTTTTCCGACATTGAGGATGATATGAAATTTGAATTAGATTGTACTGACGGAAAAGCGCGCCGCGGCCGCTTAATTTTTGACCGTGGTGTAATAGAAACACCTGCATTTATGCCTGTTGGTACTTACGGTACTGTAAAAGGTATGACGCCAGATGAAGTAAAAGCCACTGGTGCGCAAATATGTTTAGGTAATACCTTTCATTTAATGCTTCGCCCAGGTACTGAAATCATTAAGCAACATGGTGATTTACACGACTTTATGAATTGGGATTTCCCAATTTTAACTGACTCAGGCGGTTTCCAAGTATTTAGCTTAGGCGCAATGCGTAAAATCACTGAAGAAGGCGTGTTATTTCAATCTCCAGTAAATGGTGATGAAATTATGATGTCGCCTGAAAAGTCGATGGAAGTACAGCGCGACTTAGGCTCAGACATCGTTATGATTTTTGACGAGTGTACGCCATACCCAGCAACTGAAAAAGAAGCTAAAGATTCTATGGAGTTATCTCTTCGTTGGGCTAAGCGTTCAAAAGAAGGGCATGGCGACAATCCATCTGCTTTGTTTGGTATTATTCAAGGTGGTATGTACCCAGAATTACGTGCACAATCGCAAGCAGGCTTAGAAGAAATTGGCTTTGATGGCTATGCATTAGGTGGTCTATCAGTAGGCGAGCCTAAAAACGAAATGATGAATATTCTTGATCATTGTGCGTTTAAAATGCCAGAAGACAAACCACGCTACCTTATGGGTGTAGGCAAGCCAGAGGATTTAGTTGAGTCTGTTCGCCGTGGTATTGATATGTTTGACTGTGTTATGCCAACACGTAATGCGCGTAACGGCCATTTATTCATTACCACAGGTGTAGTTAAAATACGTAACGCAGTACATAAAACAGACACAGGGCCACTTGATCCTGAGTGTGATTGCCATACGTGTGGAAACTATTCACGAGCTTATTTGCATCACCTTGATAAATGTAACGAAATTTTAGGTGCGCGACTAAACACAATTCATAACTTACGTTACTATCAACGTGTTATGGAAGGTTTACGTAATGCAATTAGCGAAGGTAAATTAGAAGAATTTGTACAAGATTTTTATGCTCGCCGAGGCCAAGACGTGCCAGAGCTAGTAGATATAAAAAATTAAACTTTAAAATTAAAGAGGAAGTATCATGAGTTTATTTATTTCAAATGCACACGCAGCAGCTGGTCAACCTGCGGCAAGCGGTGGTTGGGAAATGCTAATAATGTTAGCTATTTTCGGTTTGGTTTTTTACTTTTTAATCTACCGCCCGCAAGCTAAGCGCGTTAAAGAGCACAAAAGCTTAATGAGTATGATGGCTAAAGGCGATGAAGTACTTACCCAAGGCGGTTTAGTGGGTAAAATTGTGAAGATTTCTGAAGAGAAAGATTTCATCGTTATCTCTTTAAACGAGCAGGCAGAAGTAACAGTACAAAAATCTGCAGTATCTGCAGTATTGCCAAAAGGCACAATGAAGTCGCTATAAAAATAATAAGGACGACCCCGTGTTAAACAAGTTTCCAGTTTGGAAGTATTTACTTGTTTTAGCTGTGGTAGCCATTGGCCTTTTATATGCCTCTCCAAACTTGTATGGTCGTGATCCGGCTATACAAGTTTCAGGTGCTAAAGGCGCTGATGTCGATCTCAGTGTTGTAGACAAAGTAAACGCAATCCTTGAAAAAAATAATGTAACCGCTAAATCGACAATACTTGAAGATGGGCAAATTTTAGTTCGTTTAAAAAATGTTGAAGAACAGCTTAAAGCGCATGATGTGCTGCGCGACTCACTTAGCGACGATTACATTTCTGCTATTAATATGGCACCTGCTCAACCAGCTTGGTTAAAAGCGGTTGGTGGTAACCCTATGAAGCTAGGTCTTGATTTAAGTGGTGGCGTACATTTCACCATGGAAATCGACATGGCAACAGCGGTTGATAACCAGCTTGAGCAAATGGAACAAGATTTTCGTAGCGACCTGCGCGAAGAAAAACTACGTTACCGTAGTGTTCGCCGCGTAGCAGGCTCCGATCGTATGCGTGTAGAAATGCGTACCGAAGCAGATAAAGACGCAGCAGAGAGCTTCTTAGAAACTCGCTACCCGCTAAATGTCTACATTGATGACAGCAGTAACGATAAAGCATTTTTTGCGACAATGAGTGAGCAAAAACTCAAAGAAATTCGTGACTACGCTATCAAGCAAAATGAAACGATTATTCGTAACCGTATCAACCAAATTGG
The DNA here is from genome assembly GCF_002863625.1 of Pseudoalteromonas sp. MelDa3. Lineage (NCBI taxonomy): Bacteria > Pseudomonadati > Pseudomonadota > Gammaproteobacteria > Alteromonadales > Pseudoalteromonadaceae > Pseudoalteromonas > Pseudoalteromonas sp. MelDa3. The sequence continues at coordinate 79,080 of NZ_PJBR01000008.1, forward strand.
TGTTGCAGAACCTAACGTACAACGCCAAGGCGCTGAGCGTATTATTGTTCAACTACCAGGTATTCAAGACACAGCACGCGCTAAAGAAATTTTAGGCGCAACAGCAACACTTGAATTTCGCGAAGTAGACGAAAACGCTGATATCAGCGCTGCTGCTCAAGGTCGTATCCCAGCGGGTACTGAAATGATCATGAGCCGCGACGGTTACCCTGTTGTACTTAAAAAGCGTATTATTCTAGAAGGCAGTCATATTACTGGCGCGCAATCTGGCGCTGATGAATACCAACGCCCGCAAGTGAGTATTACGCTCGATAGCAAAGGTGGGGCAAAAATGAATGCCTTTACCAAACGTGCTATTGGTAAGCGTATGGCAACGGTATTTATTGAATATAAGCCATCAGGTAAAAAAGATGCAGACGGTAAAGCGCTTCCGCCTATTAAGGTTGAAGAAGTTATTAACGTAGCAACAATTCAAGCACGTCTTGATCGCTCGTTCCGTATTACAGGTATCGATAACCCAGCTGAAGCACATAACTTAAGTTTGCTACTTCGTGCAGGTGCGCTTGTAGCACCAATTCAAATTGTTGAAGAGCGCACTGTAGGTCCAAGTTTAGGTCAAGAAAATATTGAAGCGGGTATGACTGCGGTTGCACTTGGTTTTGCGTTTGTACTTGTGTTTATGCTTGTGTACTACAAAGGCTTTGGTATGGTTGCAAACCTTGCTCTTGCGGCTAACTTAGTACTGATTGTTGGTGTTATGTCTTTAATTCCAGGCGCGACACTTACGCTACCTGGTATTGCCGGTATTGTATTAACGGTAGGTATGGCGGTTGATGCTAACGTACTTATTTTTGAACGTATCCGTGAAGAGCTAGCCGATGGCCGAAGCCCTCAACAAGCAATTCATTTTGGCTACGATAGCGCATTTAGCACTATATTCGATGCCAACATCACCACGCTAATTGCTGCCATTATACTGTTTGCAGTAGGTACCGGCCCAATAGCGGGCTTTGCAGTAACACTTGCGATTGGTATTTTAACTTCAATGTTTACAGCCATCGTTGGTACCCGTGCGGTAATCAACTTATTTGTTGGTGGTAAACGTATTGATAAACTTTCGATTTAAGGAGCTGACATGCAAATTTTAAGTTTGGGTAGTAGAACCCTTCGTTTCATGTCTCTTCGAAAAGTGGCTATGGGTTTTTCGACGTTATTAATTTTAGCGTCGTTTGCATCAATTTTTGTTAAGGGCCTAAACTTTGGTTTAGATTTTACCGGCGGTACGGCGGTAGAAGTGGGTTTTTCACAACCGGCTGATCTTAAAAAAGTACGTGATGCACTAGCTGATAATGGTTTTGCTGATGCATCAGTGCAGCTATTTGGTTCAAGCCAAGAGATTTTAGTTCGCTTAGCACCACGCGGTAGCGATGTAAAAGCTGAAGTGATTGGTAACCAAGTAATTGATGCGCTTAAAAAAGCAGACGACAGCGTAGTAATGCGCCGTATTGAGTTTGTAGGCCCAAGCGTAGGTGAAGACTTAAAAGAGCAGGGTGGCCTTGCCATGTTAACTGCACTTATTTGTATCTTAATCTACGTTGCGTTTCGCTTTGAATGGCGCTTTGCTGTGGGTGCGGTAGGTGCACTACTACACGATGTTATTATTACTGTGGGTTTATTTTCGATATTAGGTTTAGAGTTTGATTTAACTATATTAGCGGCAATTCTTGCGGTGATAGGTTATTCACTTAACGATACAATTGTTGTATCTGACCGTATACGTGAAAACTTCCGCAAAGTGCGCATTGACGATACTGTAGAAATTATTGATATTTCACTTACGCAAACACTTAATCGTACACTTGTAACATCAATCACGACTATTTTAGTATTGATTGCTTTGTTTGCATGGGGCGGACAAACCATTCATGGCTTTGCAACTGCATTGCTATTTGGTGTGTTTATTGGTACTTATTCTTCGATTTATGTTGCGAGCTCTGTTGCTATAGCAATGGGCGTAAGCAAAGAAGACTTAATACCAGAAGTAATTGAAAAAGAAGGTGCAGACCTAGACGCAATGCCGTAATGGTTTTGTAACTACTTTAAAAAACCGCTCATTGAGCGGTTTTTTATTGCCTGTAATATATTTATGCTCACGATTGTTTTAGCTTTACTGTGCAAGTATGAATAAACAGTGCTAACTTTGTAGAGCACGCCATGAGTGTAACGTCGTACTATGTATTTAAAATAAGTATTAATAGCGCGGTTATTAATAAGTACAGTTACATAATATCGTCATCTTATATTTAGGCGCTGGAAGCTATTTAGCTTAAATAACGCGATAATTTAAACTATCAATAATAACTGTTAAAACTACCGATAATAACTAAGGTGATAATTATGTTGCCATTAAAGTATTTGATTAACGTAGTAAGTTTGTTTGTATGCAGCGCTTTAGCGAGTGAGGTAAATATCGTAAATGTAGCCCAGGAGCAGCGTGTGCAATATGCTCGTGACGACTACCTTAACGAGCTATTAGAAAAAGCATTGGTTAGCGCACAATACCCTGCAGAGATTAACCCCGTTTTAATTCATCCCCATCAACAACGTACTTTAATAGCACTAGATACAAAAAATTTAGATTTATACTGGAGTATGAGCAGTCCCGAAAGAGAGTCTTTAGCTATTGCGATTAAAATCCCATTATTTAAAGGCTACATAGGTAAAAGGGCACTATTAACAAGTAAGAACAGCATTGCTAGATTTAAAGGTATTACTAGCTTAGGGCAGTTAGGTAAGCTTTCTGCGGTGCAAGGTCATGATTGGCCAGATACAAAAATAATGGCATTTAATGGCTTGCATATAAGACCGTTTGCAAATTATCAGGCTATGTTTGCCTTAACAAGTGCAGGGCGTATTGATTACTTCCCACGTTCATTTATCGAGGTTAATTCAGAGCTTCTAGCTAATAAAGAAAGCAACCTAGTGATAGTACCTAACTTATATATAAGTTACCCAACAGGATTTTATTATTTTGTATCAAATAGTAAGCCAGAGCTTGCAGTGGCAATTGAAAAAGGGCTTAAAATAATGCAAAAAAATGGTGAGTTTGATACGTTGTTTGATGAATACTTTGCGAAGGATTTAAATACATTACCTTACGAAAAAGGTAAAACAGTAGAACTCAAGCTAGATAATCCTTATTTTTAGACACAAAAAAAGGAGCCTGAGCTCCTTTTTAGCATGCTATTAATAGCATCAAATTAGCGAAGTAACGACTCAGTTAATACTGGACGAATTTCACGAATAATTGCTTGAGTCAATTTTGGTGAACCACAGATAATATTGCCGCTGTGGTTATAGTTATTACCACCAGCGAAATCTACAACCATACCGCCCGCTTCTTTAACCATAAGTTCGCCTGCAGCAGAGTTCCAAGGTTTTAAACCAATTTCAAAAAATCCATCAACACGACCAGCTGCAACGTATGCCATATCTAAAGCAGAACAACCTGCGCGGCGAATGTCTGCAGTGTGTACAAACAATGCTTTAAACGCTTCAGTGTATGCGTCCATGTGGTTTTTGTTTTTGAAAGGGAAGCCAGTAGCAAGTACAGTGCCTGCAAGGACCGTCGTTTTGCTAACACGTAGACGTTTGCTGTTTAACTGAGTGCCTTGTCCGCGAGACGCAGTGAAAAGCTCGCCACGAATTGGATCATAAATAACAGCTTGGTCTAAACGACCTTTAACTTTAAGTGCGATAGAAACCGCGTAATGAGGGATACCTTTGATGAAGTTAGTTGTTCCATCGATAGGATCTACAATCCATTGGTAATCATCATCCTTGCCTTTATGCTCACCTAATTCCTCACCAACAATAGAGTGAGTAGGGTAAGACTGTAAAATAGTGTCACGAATTACGGCTTCGGCTTCTTTATCAATGTTAGTTACTAAGTCGTTAGCGCCTTTTTGTTGCACTTCAACTTTTGATAAATCTTCACTTGCGCGAAGTAAAATTTTGCCTGCGTTGCGCGCAGCGCGAACCGCAATGTTTAACATTGGATGCATGGTATTACCTTTGGGTTGTAAAAGAACGTTTATATATTTCAGCCGGCGTATTTTAGCGACTTTTGACATAAAGTAAACAATAAACCCCAAATACTTATGTTTGTTTTTTATGCAAGATTGAAATGTGTATATATTTTTAAAAAATAATAATGAGCAATTAATAAGTCATTATGTTCCTTTATGTGTTTATTAAATCGAATTAATTTTAAATAACGCTTTACCTAAAGTTAGCTTGAGGTTTTATCGTGCTCCTAACTTAATTGATAGGACAACATTATGCATTTAGAGCACGTAAACTTAGTCGCGAGTGATATAGATAGCATGCTTAAATTTTATCGCGCTGTATTTCCACATTGGTCGATTAGAAGTGAGGGCAGAGGCGATTGGCATGGAAAACCAAGACGCTGGGTACACTTTGGAGATGACACGCATTACATTGCGATAAGCGATCATGGTGAGGGTGAAAACAGAAACTTATCGGGTCATCAAGTTGGTTTTGCACACTTTGCTTATGTAACTAGTAACTTAAATGAAGTAGTAGCACGCTTAAATAAAACGGGTTTTGGGATAAGTAAGCAAGGTAGTGAGAACCCTTTTAGAAAGAATGTTTATTTTATTGACCCCGCAGGGTTTGAAGTAGAATTTGTAGAATATTTAAGTGATATCCCAAGTGAGCGAAATAACGATTTATAATAGGTTAAGCACCGCAAAGTGCGGTGCTTAACGAGGCTTTATGAACGATTATTTCCAGCGCCAAGTTGTGTTTTTAGCTCATTAGCAAAGCTCATAAATTTTTCTTTAATTGTGCGCTTTATTTTTACTTCGACTGAGCCCATTACTGCCTTTCCTTCAATATGAATAGTAGGACCTTGGCGTTTGTTAAGCGACACAGATTTATTTTCAAGGCTACTTAAAATACAAAACATTTTAGACACTACATTTACATGCTCTGGTACGTAAATCTCATCACTACCAAAAATACAGTTAACGTGAATAGTTACATTTTGATGCGCAAAAATGGCATCGGTAAAATCTAGCACCACCGATCCCATAAAGTTACTCAAATATATATTCTTTGGCACGACCCACTGACCGCTTCGCTCGTTAGAGCCTAAAATGCTGCGTAATGTAAAATCATCATCACTGTTTTGTTGTGCACTATAATGTGGTGTAAATTGCGATTGTTTTTCTGCTTTATATTGCTGATCAGTATTAAGTGTTAAATCTTCTACTAAGGCTAAAAGAGCTTCGTTATTAGGTGCATCCATCGCGTTATCTAAGCGTCTCTCAAATGCATCAACAGAAATAACCCCATGACTGTAATTATAAATTAATTGATCAATTACTTGTTCGCGTACTTGCTCTATTGGGCGGTCTTCGACTTTTACAGACATGGGGCATTCCTTATTATATTTACTATTAATACAGCTCTTGATGTTTATATGCAAAGCACGCACCAAATATAATAACCTTAATTATCAATGATTTAATTTTAAATGATGTTTTATGTTTTGTTATATTAACGATAGATTAACCAAAAATGCAATTATCTAGTTATTTTCACTATTTGAGAAAGTTTTACCGAGTAGCCTGTAAATAGTTACACAGCTATAGATAGTGCCTTATCCCAAAATTACATCAAGTTATTGAAATATATATATAAATAAAGTTGGCCTAAAGCTCGCATTAGTTAAAGTGTCTTTAATCAAAAGGAGAAAGATTATGAAAACATTTAACAAATCTATTATCGCAGCTCTAGTTCTTGGTACTACGGCTATGGGTGCCCAAGCAAACAGCTGGGAAAACGAAAGTAAAGATGCTTGGATTGATGGTAAGGCAGAAACAGTTCTACTTATGAACACTAATCTAAACAACTTTGACATTAACACTGATGTAAAAAATGGCAAGGTAGTACTTACAGGTAAAGTTAATAGCGAGCTTGATAAAGAGCTAGCAGAAGAACTTGTACTTAGCCTAGATGGCGTATCTGATGTTGAAAACAGCCTTACCGTTGTTAAAAGCATGGACACAAAAGATAGAAGCAAAGACATGATGGACGATGATGATAACGACTTAACGGACGCTAAAATCACCACTGTAATCACAACTCGCTTCCTGTTTGATTCAGAAGTTGGTGGTACAGACATCGATGTTGATACCGACAACGGTGTAGTAACTCTGAATGGCTCAGTAGAGTCTGAAGCTGAAAAGCAGCTAGCAGTTGAAATTGCTAAAAATGCTGAAGATGTTCGTGACGTAGTTGATAAACTATCTATTACTGCTGAATAACACAGTATAGTTAAGGCCCACTAACACTGGGCTTTACGCCTTTTTAATGCTTAATTTAAATGGAGTTTAATCATGGATATTATTCGTATAATACTTTCAGTTTTATTGCCGCCATTAGGTGTATTTTTGCAAGTTGGCTTAGGTATGCATTTTTGGTTAAATATTGTATTAACACTGTTAGGTTATTTCCCAGGGTTAATACATGCAATCTACATTATTGCGAAAAAATAATGACAGATTATATATTGTGTAAGCCGACTACTGAGGTTTAGCTAAATAAAAACTTCAGTACTGATCGGCTCACAATATCAGTTTTTAAAGTAAATATTTTTTATCAAAATCTAATTTTTAATTGACTCAAACTAAGTGATTTATTTCTTGTAACTCACTCCCAACATTCCCTCAGCCACACCTATCGTTTACTTCAATTAAGCTTTCTAACTAACAGCAGTGTTCTGATTCTGTATTGATGCCATTTAGGAAGTCTTTAACATTAGTTTGTTTATATATCTACAATACGCGATTAATTACTCTATTATTAAGTGGCAATATTACCATCACTTCTAGTGTTATCATTAAACCAAGTTTTTACGCATATTGAGGTAGCTAATTGAATATTCGACTTATACTGTCAGGCGTTGTGTCATTCGTTTTTTATTTTAGTTGGGCCTACTGGGCAAATAGTTCGGCAGATATTGCTAAATCTGTCACGTTTCAAGCTGCATTAGTACAAGGTTTGTATAGTGGATTTGTAACGCTGTTTTTTACTTTTATTTTAGAAAAGGTCGTCAACAAGTATAAGTCTAGTTATGTAACGCTTGCGTTTGTAACTCCAATTATTTGTATGTTTCATTCTAAAACACCACAAAACGTAGCAATACGACAAAGCTTCAATAATGCAATTAACTCTAGCGCCTCGTATTTAGGTAACAAAAAAATAGCAGGTGTACTTTTTGCACCTATTATTCCGATTACTGTTCAATCGAGCTTAGTGATTATGGTGAATGTAATTAATCAGACACCTAATTTGGCACTTACAGTAGCCCCAAGCATATTTTTTACAGCCTTGTATGCCTACACATATATGTTAGCTTTACTTAAAAAAGTAGAGCGTTAAATATAAAAGACTACATGTGGGGGGAAGGTTTTTATAATTTAATGCAGAAAATATCATGGGAAATATCTTACATTTTATGCTTATACCCACCTAAAAGATTACTATTTAAGCAGTTAGCTTACTGATTGTTAAAATAAAGGTGTTTGGTAGTGACAAGCACCTAAAAAGTTTTTATACTGCAACCCGCTTTAGTCGCTCTGTGACTGAACGCTTCAAAAATTAACTGCCTAGCAGTTATATAAAAGTTGGCCCCTTAGCTCAGTTGGTTAGAGCACACGACTCATAATCGTTAGGTCCCCAGTTCGAGTCTGGGAGGGGCCACCACTTTTACAAACTTTCCAAAAAAATACCTACTCAAATTATTTAATGCTACATGAATTTAATATCGTGTAATTTATTATTCTTTATTTACCCCTAATAATAAATATAATTTAAATAAAGTTAATCCATAGATTAAGCTAAGCTTTCTTAAATTTGAAAGAGTGCGAATGCACTATTAAATTCCAGCGTTAGATCGGACGCTATTCATGCTCTGTCTTGTAAATAATAATGAGCTGCATCTGATTTCAGAATACAAAAAAAGCCCCTATTGGGGCTTTTTACTTGCTAGTGTTTACTTCTATTGCTCAAAACTACAAGAGTTAACTAATTTTTACGGTATATCTCATGCTCAATATCGTAAATATTTACGCTTAGGCTGTCTGATGCTCTGCAGTATGTTTTTAAGCATGAAAGTAGCAGTTCGCTTAACATTTGTTTTTGCTCAATTGAGCGCCCAGCCAATATATGTACCGCGATATGTATAAACCCTGATTTTCCTGCGCCAAGTTGATATTGCTGATAAGCAATAGCGCGTGTTTTGATGGTTTCTAATTCAAATAAGTTACTTTCGAAAGCGGTAGTGTGAATTTTTTCTACGAGAACTTGTGGTAATACAGGGAGGTCTTCTGAGTGTTCAATAATAATGTGCGGCATTTAGGCGTTTCCTATTATGAGTTACTGCATGAGCGAGAGTTAATTGTATCAAATACAACAGGGTTCGCTAAACCCTGAGCTATCTAAAATCTTTACTTTAAACTAATTTAGTCGTATTTATTTTTGATGTTAGTATAAAAACATACAGGTGAACCTTCGCTTAGTAACGTAGGTGCTAAATTACTTATATATTAATTAAGGATAAGTATGAAATTACCACAAAAATTTAAACGTTTAGTTTTACTTGCAGGTGCTGTTGTTACATTAAGTGCTTGCTCTGATGATGTTGCGTCGGTAAGCCTTGGGTTATTTACAACTAAAGATGTTGTAGTTAATTCGCAGCAAGATCCCATTGTTGAGGGCGTTACTTGTCATATTAGTCATATAGAGGCTAATTTGGATTTTTCTGATCCCTCTGATATGTCTATAGCGTGTCGTCAAACGGGGCCTATTACAGCGCAGCAGCTACAAAAAATAGACCGCAGTAAATCAGGTGAAGTGATATTCAAATCATCTAAAAGTATATTATTTAAATCACTAAAAGTGCGCCGTATTTACGATGCTGAGAATCGTACTTTATTGTACTTATCGTACTCAACTAAAGAATCCAGTGGTAGCCACCACCATGCGCTATCAACAGTGCCGCTATACAATACTCAAGCGTGGGATTGGGCGCTTACACAGAAAGACTAAACTAGCACTAAAACTTATAAGAGCACCTTATGTTAGCTTTATTTAAATCGGCACCTTTATTGGAAGATCAAGAGCAGCAATGGCTTATTGATACATTTATTTGGGCTGTAGAAAATTTTGATGCTGAGTTTTTTACAAAGCAAACACAAATAATACTGCCAACGGCCACTTTTTTCCCTGATTCGGTATCGAGCATTGAGGAAATGGCGAGTAATGTTTTTACCCGCGTTACTAATTACGCGGGTATGAATGCATGGCCTATTCAATTAGTTGCACCTCAGCAGTTACAACCACAAGTTTTTCCGCACTTTGAATTTAGTGATGAAATACGTGGCGAAGGCAGTCATTTAATTGTGCCGCCAAGCCATAAGGTCAGTATCTCTTTTAATCCTAATCAGATTAATCAGCCACAAGATTTAGTGGCAAGTTATGCGGGTACATTGGCCACCATACTTATTCATCACGTTGGGGTGCTACCGCCAGGTGGTAGGGAGTATTTACCACAAGCTGCAGATGCACTTGCCTGTTTTTTAGGGTTTGGTGTGATGATGAGCAACACGGTGTATCAGTTTAAAGGCGGTTGTGGCTCTTGTTATAATCCATACGCTAACCGTGAAGCTAAGTTAAGTGAAACACATACGGTATTTATGCATGCTCTGATTAGTTACTTTAAAAACGATAAAGTGTCTAAAAAACACTTAAAGCCGCATTTACGTGGTCAGTTTAAAAAAGCACAAAAAGAAATTAAAGCATTGGTAAATAACTCGGCTAACCCGCTGTTATTAGCTTATTCGCCAAACTAGCAAGGACCTGCGTGGAATACTTAGATGAATTTTTACTGATTGTTATTGCTCATTTTTTTGCAGTAGCAAGCCCCGGGCCTGACTTTGCCGTAGTACTTAAGCAAAGCGTGCAGCAAGGTAGGCGCAATGCATTGTGGACAAGCGCCGGTGTTGGCGCTGCTATTTTACTGCACGTTGCCTATTGCGTTTTAGGTGTTGCGCTTATTTTAACGCAATCGCCTAGTTTATTTATGGCGCTTAAGTATCTTGCCGGTGCATATTTAGCTTATTTAGGCGTACAAGCACTCAGAGCTGCAAAACCTCCAGCAAGTAATGAAGGCGAGGCTGCAAAAGATGTTGAAAACAAAACCGTCCAAGAAGAACCTGTTTGGCTTGCTTTTAGGCGCGGCTTTTTCACAAATGCATTAAACCCAAAAGCCACGTTATTTTTTATGTCGTTATTTACACTCGTGATTAGCCCAACCACACCTATTAGTATACAGGTCGGCTATGGCGTATACATGGCATTGGCTACGTGGGCGTGGTTTTCAATGCTTTCAATGATACTTTCTAGAAATAATGTAAGGGGTTTTTTCCAACAACGCGGTTATTGGTTTGACCGTGGAATTGGCGTTATTTTAATTGCCCTTGCAGTACGTGTTGTTATTTAACTTATTTAAAAAGTGTAGGAGATAAAATGCCGTTATATAATTTTTCGTTTGGCTCTAATATGTCATCTAATCGTTTGCTAGCGCGCTTACCGAATGTAAAGCGTGTAGGAACAGCGGTACTTAAAGGTTATGAGCTAACTTTTGATATGCTATTTAAAGATGGCTCAGGCAAGTGCAGTATTTGCCCAAGCGATAAAGAAGACGCGCTGGTTTACGGCGTTATTTATGAGCTTAATGAAGATGAAAAAGTTATTTTAGATAGTATTGAGGGCGTAGGTTACGACTGCGTAGATATAGCCCCAACGCTTTTAACGGGTGAGACTGTAACTGCACATTGTTATATAGCTAATACCCACGACAGCGACGTACTACCATACGATTGGTACATAAAACACGTTCATCGCGGATCACTTGAAGCGGGCGTACCAAAAGAATACAGTGATGCGATATTAAATCGCGCACAAAAAAGCGATACCAATCAAGAACGCGCAGCAATTGAATTTGCAGTTCATCAAAAAATAATAAAATAGGATTGATATGAAATTAACCAAACTTGCCGCAATTGCACTATTAGCGGGCACTACGTTTAGTAGCTGGGCACAAGTTGATACCAACAAAATTGACGATGTTATTAAAGCCTCAATGGCACGTTTTGACGTACCCGGTATGGCAGTCGCCATTGTTGAAAACGATAAAGTGATATTTGCTAAAGGCTTTGGTGTAACTAATCTCGATACCAACAAAAAAGTAAACAAAGACACTTTATTTGGTATTGCTTCAAACACCAAAGCATTCACTACTGCGGCACTGGCAAAGTTGGTTGATGAAGGTAAATTAAGCTGGGATGACCGCGTAATTGATCATTTACCAGAATTTAGATTATACGACTCATACGTAACACGCGAAATGCGTATTCGTGATTTATTAAGCCATCGCAGTGGGCTGGGACTTGGGCAAGGCGATTTAATGATTTGGCCAAGTACCGACAAGTCAGTTGATGAAATTTTAGCGGGATTACAGTATTTAAAACCAGCGAGCAGTTTTCGTAGTAAGTATGCTTATAACAACTTAATGTTTGTTACCGCTGGCGAAGTAGTTGCGCGTGTATCGGGTATGAGTTGGAATGATTATATCGAAAAAAACATATTGCAGCCGCTACACATGGACAACTCGCGCGCGGGATTTTCGCGTATTCCAGAAAGTAATAAAAACTGGGCAACCGGTCATATTCCTATGGATGGCACGCTTCATCCATTTTTTGTGAACTACCTAGAAGATTTTAGAGGTGCAGGTGCAATTGCTTCAAGTGTAAGCGACATGAGCCAGTGGCTTCGTACACAATTAGCAGGCGGTAAAATGCCAAACGGCAAGCAGCTATTTAGCGAAAAGCAACAAGCGCAAATGTGGCACCCACATATTACGTCTATGGCGTCTAAAAGCGCGTTTGAATCGTATCATCAGCAGTTTAGAGGTTATGGGTTAGGTTGGAGCATTGAAGACTATCACGGCTTTAAAAAGCTAGGTCACGGTGGTGGTATTTTAGGGATGGTATCGCAAGTTACTTTATTGCCTGAGAAAAAACTCGGTATTGTTATTTTATCTAATCAACAAGCTTTTGGTGCGCTTTCGGCGGTAACCCATGAAGTACTTGAAGATGCGCTTGAGCTTGAAGATAAAGACTGGGTAGAAGATTTAGCTAAAAGTCATTTTGAAGGTAAACAACACGCGTACGCTAATGCAAAACCAGAAGCTCCGGCTGACTACCAACCGCAATTACCAAACATTAATTACACCGGTACATTACATGATGATTGGTATGGCGATGTGATTATTGAGCAGCTTGATAGTAAATTGCATATTGATTTTACGCATACCAAGCGCTTAAAAGGCACACTTGAGCATTACACCGGTAATACATTTATAGTTAAGTGGGATGAAAAACTGCTTGAAGCGGATGCGTTTATTCGTTTTGAAATGAGCTCACAAAACCGTGTAAATAGCGCTAAAATGCGTGCAGTATCAACAGCGGTTACCGACTTTAGCTTTGATTTTAGAAACCTGCATTTAAAGGCAAAGTAGCTAATAGCTTTGATATTTAAAATGTTGATATAAACCAAAGTCGCAAAGCCACCTGTCGGTGGCTTTGTTATATTAAGTTTTTACACCTTGTAAGGGACTTTTTATGCGTACCGCTGTTATTTCTCATCCTCATTGCCGTAAGCATAAAATGATAGACGACCATCCTGAGTGTCCTGAGCGCTTAGATGCAATTACCGACAGATTATTAGCCAGCGGTGTAGATGTTGGCTTAACCCACCTTCAAGCCCCTAAAGCCGAGCGTGAGCATTATTTACTTGCTCACGATGAATCTTTAGTTAAACACGTAGAAGCCACGATACCAACCGAAGGGCTTGCTAATTTAGATGGCGATACTTGGCTATGCCCAGATTCGTTTAAAGCGATTGAGCGTGCAGTAGGTGCGGGGGTTTTAGCTGTTGATGAAATACTTGCTGATAAACTCGATGCCGCTTTTTGTTCTGTGCGCCCGCCAGGGCATCATGCTAATAAAGATTCGTCATCCGGATTTTGTGTATTTAATAACTTAGCCATTGCTGTTAAGTACGCCCAAAGCAAAGGGGTTAAACGGATTGCGATTGCTGACTTTGATGTACACCACGGTAATGGCACACAAGACATTTTTATTGATGACGAAAACGTACTGCTTTGTTCGTTATTTCAGTATCCGTTTTATCCTAATACAGCGGTTAAAAATAATAGTCATATTGTTAATTCACCTCTGCCAATTGCTAGTAATGGCGACGACCTAAAAGAGGTGTTTACTGGGCAATGGTTACCAAAATTGAAAGCGTTTAAGCCTGAATTACTTTTTATAAGCGCAGGGTTTGATGCTCACCTAGAAGATGATATGGCAAGCTTAAAGTTTGTTGAGGATGACTACATTTGGCTTACCGAGCAACTATGTGGTGTTGCTAAAGAGGGCGGTTGCAAAGGGGTTATTTCGTATTTAGAGGGTGGCTATGCGCTATCAGCTTTAGGTCGCAGTGCTGTAGCGCATATAAAAGTACTTACTGAACTTTAAATAAAAAGGGAGTTTATAACCCTAGTAAATCAAACGCCTGCGCTGCACTTAGGGTTTTGATTTTACCAAGGCAGCATTGCCCTTCATTTAATAAGTAAGCTGTAACAAGCTGTGCTAGCTGCTCGCCATTCAATTTAGGGCAAGCAGTGCCTTGTAAATTAAGGAAGTCACCTTGCTTATTAAGTACTCGCACATCGCTTAGCTCACTTTGCATAACGCTGTGTAAGCATTCTTGTTGCTCTTGTTGGTTATGGGCTATCTCAAGCTCATTATAAATAACCAATAACTGTGGGTAGCTGTTTAACATAGCCCGTTAGCCTACGGTTACTTCATAAGACGTAAATTTACGAATATTAATAACGCCTTTTTCAAAAATTAAGTATTGGCCTTTAATACCTTGTAAAACACCACTTACAACAGGGTCTTTATCAAAGTTAAATGAGCTGATTTTTGTTGGGTATTCGGTTACTGGAAAGTTTAAATCAACCACATCTTCATCAAGTTGTTCTATTGCTGTTGCGCCAAATAATTCACTGAGCTCGTTTAGCTTTTCACTAATTTGTGGGATCAGCTCGGCTGCAGCTGCTTTTAAGTCAATTGCTTCGTTTTGACCTTTTAGCATATTGCGCCAATTCGTTTTATCGGCAATAAATTCAGCCAATGCAACTTCCACTAAACCTGATTGCAGGCGAGTTTGCACTTTAAAAATAGGTAATGCCTGAGTCGCGCCTTGATCAACCCAACGAGTCGGTATTTGTGTGTGGCGGGTAATACCTACTTTTAACCCAGAGGTGTTAGCGAGATATACATAGTGCGGAATCATGCAGTTTTCTTCACCCCACTGTGGCTCTCGGCACGTGCCTTGGTCGTAGTGGCAGGTTTCTGGTTTCATAATACACATATCGCAACTAGCGAGCTTGCGCATGCATACAAAACAGTGACCTTGAGAATAGCTTTTTTTGGTTTTTTTACCGCAGTTAGAACATAAAATAGTGCCACTAAAGGTAAGCGTAAGCTCCTTACCTATAAATGCATTTAAGTCTACTAGGTGTTCACCTACAGGTAAGTGATATTGTACTGGTTCGGTTAAGCTCGATTTTAATTTACGCAGTGTGCCTTGCATCTTTACTTGGCCCCTAAAGATGTTAAAAAGAGGAGTCTAACATTTTTAAGCTATATTGGCTTTTTAAGAAGTGTAAATAGTCGGTGTAAGGCAGTGCTTTTGCGTATAAATAACCTTGGGCGTAGTCAGCGTTCATATCTTTGAGTAAGTGATGGATTTCTTGGGTTTCTACCCCCTCAATTGTTATTGATAAATTGAGGTTATGCGCCATATCAATGGCTGTTTGTACAATAACCTGGTGAGTAGGGTTATTAGGTAAATCAAAAACAAATGACTTATCTATTTTAAGTTCACTAAAGTGATAATTGACTAAGTAGCTAAGTGATGCATAGCCTGTCCCAAAGTCATCCAGTACTACTTTAATACCTAATGCGGTTAGCTCATCAACTAACTTTATAAGTGCATCCTGGCTATCTACGAAGGCCGATTCGGTTAGTTCAAATTTAAGTAACTGTGCCGGCACTTGGTATTTAATTAAAATATTTTCTACTTTTTCGGCTAAGTTATTTATAGTTAAGTTTTTAGCGCTTAAATTTACGCTAATTGTGTGCTCGTTATAGCCATTTTTTGTTAGCTTGACTATGTCTTTACAGGCTTGCTCTATTACCCACAGTGTTAGCTCGTTAATAATGCCTGTGTGCTCAGCAAGTATTATTAGTTCTTCAATTGATAAGTTGCTGTAAGTTGGGTCGGGCCAACGTAATAAAGCTTCAGCACCACTTACGTGGTTACTTAATAAGTTTATTTGAGGTTGGTAATAAAGTGCCAGTTGATTTGTTTTGATGGCTTGTTGCAGCTTAGCGGCTAGAGCAACGTCCATCATTAGATTATTACCATTTGACGATGACCCAACTTGATTAACGCTACCTTTTGCTTTTTTAAGCGCTAAATAACCACGCTTTAACCAATATTCAAAGTCGTTACTCTTACCTGCACTACTAATACCTATACTGTAACTAAGCTGCAGGTTTAGCCCTTTAATTTCATATTGTTTTGGTAGGCTGCTAATTATTTTAGTCAGTAGTGCTTCTAGCATTTCTTGGTTTTGTGTTTTAGTAGAAATACAGGCAAATACGCCACTGCTTAAATCGGCTAAGCGTGGGCTGGTGTTTAAATCTGTTTCGAGGTTTGTAAATTCGCGTTCATGGCTGAGTTCTAATTCAAGCTCTTTGGCTACATGCTTTATAAGTGTGTAGCCCTGAGAAGAGGTAATAATAGTATTGAGCGAATTAAAGTGACGTATTTTTATTAAACATAAAGTTGTTGAGCGGTTTTGGCTTTGTAGCGCCATAAATGCTTGTTTTAGCTTGGAGCTATTAAGTAACTTTGTTTGTTGTGTGTGCGTGGCATGGTAAAGCGCACGTTCGCGCTGATACCTTACTCGGTCTGCTAACGCCATTGCCATTAAAATAACTTCGCACAAAATAGCGACTAAAAAGGCATGGCGGGTTGTAAAGGTATACGGTAAAACACCAGTGAGTTCCATGGGCTGAATTGCAGCACCAAATATTAGTGGTATCCATGAAAAAACATAAAACTTAGCCCACCTAAAACCACTACGTAACTTGTTATATATTAAAATAATACAGGTAATATAAAGCAGTACCATCACACCAAAAAATATAGGAGCCGCTATATTCTCGGGAATAAACAAGCTACATACAGCAAGAACAAACATAAGCCAAAGTAGGGTGATGCTCATTTTGTAGCGCCAGCATTTATCCTTATGGTAGCGCAAAAACATGGTGCAAAAAGCAAGGGTGAAAAAAGCGACCCCATAATTACTAAACACGACTTGTTCGTTAATAAGGAGCTGCCAGTGATTAGGCCATATATAAAAACCAAAACCTAATACAGCCCCCATTAACGTAATAGCGCTGACGATGTAGCCAATATAAATTAAATAAACACGGTCTTTTATGCCAAAATAAAGCACCAAGTTATAAAGCGCAGCCATCAATAGCACGCCTACAAAAATGCCCCAGATCCCAGTTTGAGAGCGCACTAAGTCAATAAACTCTTTATCACGATATAAGTTTACAGGTGTTTTACTTATGCCGATTGTGTCTATTTTCATTACTAGGCGCTGTGACGATTTTCTTTCTACTAAAAAACGAATATGCGGTACGCTGTACTCAAACAAAGAGAGGGCTTCTTCTTTATCACCGAGTTTGTATGTTTCAATTAGTTTGTTATTTTTGTCGAGGCGATAAACCGTAAGATGATCGACCATAGGGTTGTCAAAATGTGCCACAACATTTTGCTTGTTAAGGCTTTTATTTTCTAAATCAAGAAACAACCAATAGTTTTGCTGGCTAAAACTCCATGGAACATCTGAAAATGGTTGATGAGTAAGTAATTCAGGTTGGTTAATGATGGTATCGAATGTTTTAGTTTTGGTTTCGTCAATATAGTAGGCGTAATCGAGGTACATTGGAGCCGTTTTATCAATTGTATATCGTGTAGGCACGACAAGGTTTGATGCCAATGTACTGATTATAAAAAATATAAATATCAGTATGGCAACAGCAATTGCATGGTAACGTAAAGTTCTTAGTTCCAACGTTAATTTACTTTTAAAAAACCTTTTAATTAGTGTAGCACTAAAAAAGCGCAGATAAACTGCGCTTTTGTAGTTAAATTAACTGGTTATACCAATGAATAGGTATTACAGGCTATTGCTCGCGTGCAATAGCACGGTAAGCTATATCAGTACGATATTCCATACCATCCCAGCTAATTTGTTTAACAAGCTCATAGGCGCGCTGCTGCGCTTGCGTAACGGTGTTACCAAGTGCTGTTGCGCATAATACGCGACCGCCTGCGGTTACAACGTCATTGCCACTTTTCTTAGTACCCGCATGAAACACTTTTTCACCCGCAGGGTAATCAACTTTTAGCCCCGAAATTGCATCACCTTTAGGGTAATCACCAGGGTAACCTTTAGCTGCAAGTACAACACCAACGGCTGCGCGTGGGTCAAACTTAATCGTTGTTTTATCAAGTTCTACACGGTTAGCAGCTTCAATCAATTCAACTAAGTCTGATTGTAAACGTAGCATCATTGGTTGAGTTTCAGGGTCGCCAAATCGGCAGTTGTACTCAATTACTTTAGGGGTACCTGTTTCGTCAATCATCAAACCTGCGTATAAAAAGCCGGTGTACGGATGGCCTTCGCTTGCCATGCCTTCTACCGTAGGGTAGATCACTTCGTTCATAATACGCTGGTGGATTTCATCCGTAACAACTGGCGCAGGTGAGTATGCACCCATGCCACCCGTGTTAGGACCGGCATCGCCATTGTAAGCGCGTTTATGGTCCTGACTGGTAGCAAATGGTAATACGTTTTTGCCATCAACCATTACAATGAAAGACGCTTCTTCACCGTCTAAAAACTCTTCGATAACAACACGACTTCCCGCATCGCCAAAAGCATTACCCGCAAGCATATCGCGAATAGCTGCTTCGGCATCGGCTTGCGTCATGGCTACAATTACGCCTTTACCTGCAGCTAAACCATCTGCTTTTACAACAATTGGCGCGCCTTTTTCTTTTAAATAAGCTAGGGCTGGGTCAATTTGTTCAAACGTTTGATAATCGCCTGATGGAATATTGTGGCGTGCTAAAAAATCTTTAGTAAACGATTTAGAGCCTTCAAGCTGGGCTGCGCCTGCCGTTGGGCCAAAAATAGCCATGTTATGTTCACGAAACTTATCAACAACACCCAGTACTAACGGTATTTCTGGACCTACAATAGTAAGCTCTACCTTGTTTTGCTGTGCAAAACTAAGTAAACCATCTAAGTCGTCAACGTTTATTGCTACGTTTTCAAGTTTTGGTTCAAGTGCAGTACCTGCATTACCAGGGGCTACAAATACAGTATTTACTTTGGTGTTTTGAGCGGCTTTAAACGCAAGTGCGTGTTCGCGGCCGCCGCTGCCAATGACTAAAACATTCATGGCGAAAATTCCTATTTAAAGCGGTTTCTTAAATTTCAGCGTCATGCGGTCGCTTTCACCAATGGCTTTATATTTGTCAGCATCTTGTTCGCCGAGTCTTAAGCTTGGTGGTAGCGTCCATACACCTTTAGGGTGATCGGCTGTATCTTTTGGATTTGCATTTATTTCACTGCTTGCTACTAATTCAAACCCAGCTTGTTTAGCAAGGTCTACTACGTAGCTCTGCTTCATATAACCTGATGTTTTTTGATCTTCGTCAGCACGCTCTTCAGCTAAACGGTGTTCAACTAAACCTAATGTACCACCTGGTTTAAGGGCTTTATAAAAAGCTTGGAATGCACTTAATGCACCGCTTTTATCTTTGCCCATATACCAGTTATGCACATTACGGAAAGTTAAAACCATATCGGCACTGCCAGCTGGCGCAATATCTAAATGTGTTACAGGTGCAAACTCAGTAATTTTAACGCTACTAAAGCGCTCATCTTCAGCTACTTTTTGTTTAAAGCCCGCAAGAGAGCGTTGGTAGTAGCCAACTGATGAATCAGCAGGAAAGTGCGCGGCATAATAAGTACCTTGCTCTTTTAGTGCTGGCGCTAAAATTTCACTATACCAACCACCGCCTGGCGCAATTTCAACAACTGTCATAGTTGGTTTAAAGCCAAAAAATGCAAGTGTTTGAGCCGGGTGACGATATTCGTCACGAACGCTGTTTTTAGCGCTACGTTCGCTTGATTGAAGTGCATGCTCAAGGCTCGATTCGTGGTTATGGCTAAGCGCCATAGTCGATGTCATCGTTAGTGTGGCTACAAGTAGCGATTTTAGCGCAAATTTCATTGTTTGTTCCTTCACATTATAATTTTAAATAGGTTATTGAATAATCAGAATACGTGAATTTATAGCAAACAAAAAGGGTTAAACCAACGTTTAACCCTTTGTGTGATTAGTGGCGGAAATGGCGCATACCAGTAAGTACCATTGCCATGCCAGCTTCATCAGCAGCTGCAATCACTTCTTCATCACGCATTGAGCCACCTGGCTGAATTACCGCAGTAATACCAGCGGCTGCTGCTGCGTCAATGCCATCACGGAATGGGAAGAATGCATCAGACGCCATAACTGAACCTTTAACTTCAAGGTTTTCGTCGGCAGCTTTTATGCCTGCAATTTTAGCTGAGTATACGCGGCTCATTTGGCCTGCGCCTACACCAATGGTCATACCGTCACGGGCATAAACAATTGCGTTTGATTTAACAAACTTAGCTACTTTCCAACAAAATAGTAAATCTTTAAGTTCTTGCTCTGTAGGTTGGCGCTTAGAAACAACTTTTAAGTCGCCTTGCGTTACCATGCCTAAATCGCGGTCTTGAACTAAAATACCGCCGTTAACGCGTTTAATATCTTGGCCAGCTGCTTTACCTGTCCACTGTCCACATTCTAATAAACGAACGTTCTTTTTAGCTTCAACAATTTTTGCAGCGTCGCTCGAAATACTAGGTGCGATAATTACTTCAACAAACTGACGATCAACAATTGCTTGTGCAGTTGCGGCATCTAGCTCTCGGTTAAAGGCAATAATGCCACCAAATGCTGATGTAGGGTCTGTTTTAAAAGCGCGCTCGTATGCTTGTAGAATATTGTCCCCAATTGAAACACCACACGGGTTAGCATGTTTTACAATTACGCACGCAGGTACGTCAAATTCTTTAACACATTCAAGTGCTGCATCGGTATCTGCAATGTTGTTAAACGAAAGGGCCTTACCTTGCAATTGAGTTGCTGTTGCAACTGATGCTTCAGCAATGTCACTTTCAACATAAAAAGCAGCATCTTGATGTGAGTTTTCACCGTAACGCATATCTTGCTTTTTAGTGAACTGCATATTGATAGTACGTGGGAATTTAGTCTCTACAGCAGCTTCCTCGGTGTAATCAGGAACCATTTTACCGAAGTAGTTAGCAATCATGCCATCGTATGCGGCAGTGTGCTCGTAAGCTGCAATCGCTAAGTCAAAACGTGTTTTATATGTAGTAGAGCCATTATTGTTTTGCATTTCACTAATAACACGGTCGTAGTCACTCGCGTTTACCACGATTGTTACGTCTTTGTGGTTTTTAGCGGCTGCACGAACCATTGTAGGGCCGCCAATATCAATATTTTCAATAGCATCTTCAAGGCTGCAGTTTTCTTGAGCGACTGTATTCGCAAAGGGGTATAAGTTAACTACAACTATGTCGATAGCAGAAATGTTGTTATCTGCCATTACGCTTTCATCTTGTCCGCGACGGGCTAATATGCCGCCGTGAATTTTTGGGTGAAGAGTTTTTACGCGACCATCCATGATTTCAGGGTGGCCTGTGTGATCTGATACTTCAGTCACTTTTATGCCGTTATCAGCAAGTAGTTTACATGTGCCGCCAGTTGATAATATATCAACGCCTTGCGCTTCTAGTGCGCGGGCAAATTCAACAATACCGGTTTTATCAGACACACTTAATAGTGCGCGACGAATGGGACGATGAGTATCCATTGTAGTTTGATTTCCTCAGTTAATGAGCTAGCTTAGAAGCGGGCATTTTAACTGATTACAACTCAAAAAACGACTTATAAAGCGCCGATGAGGGTGAGCATTTTGCAACTCGGCTATTAAACTACGGGCATAAAAAAAGCACCCTAGGGTGCTTTTTTAATAATTAGCTGTGATAAATCACAGCCAGCATATTAGTTCATGCCGTATTTTTTAAGCTTTTTACGTAAAGTACCACGGTTGATACCTAGTAAAATTGCTGCACGAGTTTGGTTACCACGTGTATATGTCATTACTTCTTCAAGTAATGGCGCTTCTAGCTCTGAAAGAACAAGGTCGTAAACGTCTTGCACATCTTGACCGTTAAGCTGCTTTAAATAGTGGTGAACAGCTTTTTTTACTGCATCACGCAATGGCTGCGGTTTCTCGTGTGACTGAACATGAGGGTTAGTGATAAATGGAGAAGTCACGTTTTGTTCGAACATTATTAAGTCTCTTTCTTTCTTAGTTAGCTGCTAGTGTTTTAAAGTATTGCTCTAATGCGACGACCTGTGCTTGTGGGTTGTCGAGCGCATTAAATACTCGCCTAAACTGACCATCACTGTCATGGGTTTGCAAATACCAAGATACATGTTTGCGAGCAATTCGCGCTCCCATTGGCTCACCGTAAAACAGATGGAGGTTTGTTAAATGCTCCATTAAAATACTGCGCACCTCTGCAATAGCAGGCGGCTGTAAGTGTTCCCCAGTTCGCAAATAGTGGTCTATCTCCCTAAATATCCAAGGGCGACCTTGGGCGGCTCGGCCAATCATAATGGCATCTGCACCCGTATAGTCTAAAACCTGTTTTGCTTTTTCTGGTGATGTAATATCACCATTGGCAACAACAGGAATCGACACTGAACGTTTTATATCCCTAATCGTGGCGTACTCAGCATCACCTTTGTACATACATGCGCGCGTACGCCCATGTACAGCAAGTGATGCAATGCCATAACGTTCAGCTATTCTCGCAATCTCTACACCATTACGGTTATCCGGATCCCATCCTGTACGGATTTTAAGTGTCACAGGTATATCAACAGCATTAACGACTGCATCAATAATCTCTTCCACAAGTTCAGGAAACTGTAATAAGGCAGAGCCTGCGAGTTTCTTGTTCACTTTTTTTGCTGGGCACCCCATATTGATATCTATGATCTGTGCACCGTTAGCAACATTGAATTGTGCGGCCTGCGCCATAAGCTCAGGATCTGCTCCTGCAATTTGCACAGCGCGTATACCCGACTCACCGCTGTGATCCATACGGTTCATCGACTTTTCCGTTTTCCAAACCTTAGGATTAGACGATAGCATTTCAGAAACAGCTAGCCCTGCGCCTAAACGACGGCAAAGTTGTCTAAATGGTCTGTCTGTAATGCCAGCCATTGGCGCGACAATTACATTATTCTCAAGTTGGTATTTACCGATACGCACTATATTCAATAGGCCTCTTTTCAAGGGGCGCTAAGTTTACGGTTTTTTTCACAAAAATCAAAGGCTATAAATTGAACAAAAGTAACTTTTTTTTGCCCTTTTCGTATTGACATTTGATAACCACATGACAAGTAGGTTGATTTGTTTGAAATTTATACAAGTTTTATTTTTTACACAATAATCAGAAAACTTTTAATATGTAAAAAAATAGTAAAGCCTGTTAAATACAGGCTTTACATGCAGGTTTTGAGTTAATGCTCTAAATTTGGTTGTGCAGTTTATTACGCTTTTTTAGTGCCACTTACTCGAGTCCAATCACCTTCAACGGCAATGTCATCTAGTTCAATAAACGGTGCATAAATATCAGCAACTGATTGTGCTTGTTCTTCTAAAATACCCGACATGGCAATTTTTCCACCAGGCTTTAATAAACCTAAAATTACACTGTGCAATTCGCGAAGTGGCTGGGCTAATATATTTGCCACTACTATGTCGGCGGTAAACTCAGGTTGGTTTTCTGGAAGGTATACTTCAAGTTTGTCTGCAACGCCATTACGGTTAGCATTATCGAGGCTTGCCTCAAGCGCTTGAGGATCAATATCAATCCCAATCATGCGCTCTGCGCCTAGTTTTATAGCTGCAATACCTAAAATGCCTGAGCCACAACCAAAATCAACAACCGTTTTACCTGTTAGATCTTGGCTTTCTAACCACTTAAGACATAAGGCCGTTGTTGCATGTGTGCCCGTACCAAAGGCAAGGCCAGGGTCAAGCAGTACATTTACTGCATCAGGATCTGGAATGTCGCGCCAGCTTGGACAAATCCATAGCCTTTCACCAAATTGAATAGGGTGGAAGTTATCCATCCATTCACGTTCCCAGTCTTTATCCTCAAGCTGCTCTATTTTGTATACTAAATTGTCTTTTAGTTCATCATGGCGTTTCAATAACGCAACGACTTCATTCATATCGTGATTAGCTTCAAACAAGCCAATTACTGTTGTATCAGCCCAAAATACAACGGTGCCAATTTTGGGTTCGTAAATAGGGGTGTCTTTTGCGTCAATAAAGGTTACTGAAGCACTACCCGCTTCCATTAATAGGTCACTTACTGCATCTGCTGTTGCAGCATTGGCGTTAATACGAATTTGGATCCAAGCCATGATTATTTCCTTCAAATAGAAAAAAGGCCGCTATAGCGGCCTTTTTAGTTTATATAGTAGCGCTAAATTATTTAGCGTCTAAAAAGCTTTTCAGTAAATCTGAGCGAGAAGGGTGGCGTAATTTACGCAGCGCTTTCGCTTCTATTTGACGAATACGTTCACGTGTTACGTCAAACTGTTTACCTACTTCTTCTAAGGTGTGGTCGGTATTCATATCAATACCAAAACGCATACGTAGTACTTTAGCTTCACGGGCTGTTAGGCCTGCAAGTACATCGTTAGTTGCGCCACGAAGAGACTCCATTGTTGCCGAATCGATTGGCGAATCAATAGTTGTATCTTCGATAAAGTCACCTAAGTGAGAATCTTCATCATCACCGATTGGTGTTTCCATTGAAATTGGCTCTTTAGCAATCTTAAGTACCTTACGGATTTTATCCTCAGGCATCATCATGCGTTCTGCTAATTCTTCTGGATTTGGCTCACGACCCATTTCTTGTAACATTTGACGAGAAATACGGTTAAGTTTATTAATCGTTTCAATCATATGTACTGGAATACGGATTGTTCTTGCTTGGTCAGCAATAGAGCGAGTGATTGCTTGACGTATCCACCACGTAGCATAAGTAGAGAACTTATAACCACGGCGATATTCAAACTTATCAACTGCTTTCATCAGACCAATGTTACCTTCTTGAATTAAATCCAAGAATTGTAAGCCACGGTTTGTATATTTTTTAGCAATTGAGATTACAAGACGTAAGTTAGCTTCAACCATTTCTTTTTTCGCACGGCGTGCTTTCGCTTCACCAATGCTCATTCGACGGTTAATGTCTTTAATACGCTCAATGCTTAAACCTGTTGTTTGTTCAATAACAGATAGTTTATTAATGCTACGAATGATTTCTGGCTTAACTTCTTCAAGTTTAGCTGAATACTTTTCGTTACCTGAAATTTCTAAATCTACCCATGAAGCGTCAGTTTCGTTATTAGCAAAATGCTTAACGAATGTTTTCTTCGGTAATTTAGCAATTTGTACAGCTTGTTTCATGATTAGACGTTCTTGAACGCGAACACGATCCATCATTTCACGCATGTTATTTACCATGCGGTCAAACTGTTTAGGTATTAATTTAAAGGTTCTGAAAAGCTCACCAATTTCAAAAATGGCGGCTTGTGATTCAGGATGCGAACGACCTTTAGCTTCAAACGTATCACGTGCTTTATTGTATAAATCACGTAAATTTTCAAAATGAATGCGCGCTTCTTCAGGATCTGGCCCTGTGTCTACTTCTTCTTCATCTTCGTCATCGCTATCAGCATCATCTTTGTCATCTTTATCGTCATCAAGTTGCTTAGCACTTAATTCTGAACCGATATTAGTTGCTGAAATTGGCGCTGTATCTTCATTAGGATCGATAAATCCAACGATGATATCGCTTAAACGCATTTCTTCAGCTTCAAACTTATCCCACTGCTCTAGCAGGTAAGTGATTGCTTCAGGGTACTCTGCAACAGAAATCTGTACTTGGTTAATGCCTTCTTCGATACGTTTAGCGATTACAATTTCGCCTTCACGTGTAAGAAGTTCAACAGTACCCATTTCACGCATGTACATGCGAACCGGATCCGTTGTACGGCCGATTTCTTTTTCTACAGTCGCAAGGGCTGCAGCGGCAGCTTCAGCTGCGTCTTCGTCTGTCGTTGTTTCTTGCATCATTAATTCATCAGCATCAGGCGCGTTTTCGCTAACCTTGATACCCATATCATTAATCATGCTTATGATATCTTCTACTTGATCTGAGTCTATAATGTCTTGTGGAAGGTGATCATTTACTTCTGCAAAAGTTAAGTAGCCTTGCTCTTTACCTTTTTGAATCAGAAGTTTTAATTGTGACTGAGGAGTTGGATCCATAGAGATTGTTTCTTCCACTCTGATAAGTTGATACAACAGGCGCCATCATGTAGTTTGCATTAAAGCCAACTAGAATAATGTGACGCAGTGAATAGCACAGTATAACAGTTTAAATCAATTTTGACTAGCTGTTAGTGGCTTTTAACGCTGTCATTAACAAATGACACTCAAGTCTTTCGTCGCTACTAAGGCCTTGTGTCTTGTCCTTTATTAATAGGGTCTCGAGTCGATAATTTAAACACTGATCTTCAATAAACTTGAAAGTATTTTTAAAAACCGTCTCTAAACGCTCTTCATTTATGTCGTGTTGCCACGTTGCAAGCTTGATTAAGGGCTCGTAATCTTCAGTTCCTCTAAAAAATTCGAGTAGTTGCGCTGTGGTAATGCTTTCTTTTTCTAAAGCTTGCTCTTGTAAGCGTAATAATAGCCCTATACCAGCAATATTCATTTGTGCGAGTTCAGGCAAATATGGCACATTTTTAGCCAAATTAGGATGTTGAATTAAAATACCAATCGCTTGACGCATTGGTGTTATTTTAAACTTACGTTCAATCGAATGCTGTTGCTTTGGCGTTTTTAAACGGTTATTTAATTGCTCACGCGTTCTTCCGATTAAACGCCCTAACTGTTCAAGAATGTTTTCTTGATAAAATTCACTTGGGATTTTTTCAATGAGTGGAAGTGCTGCACTGAGTAATTTAGCTTTTCCTGAGTCGAGTGTTAAATCAACTTCTTGGCTTAATTTATTAAACAATACTTTGGTAAAGTCATCTGCTTGGCTTAGGCGCAATTCGAATTGCTCCTTACCTTCTTTTTGTACAAGAGAGTCAGGGTCTTCGCCATCGGGTAAAAAAGTAAATTGCAGTGCTTTACCGTCATTTAAATAAGGAAGTGCGTTTTCAAGCGCCCTCCAAGCTGCATCACGGCCAGCTCTGTCGCCATCGTAACAACAGATTACTTTATCTGTTGTTCTAAACAGCGTATGCATGTGCTCGCTTGTTGTTGCGGTACCTAGTGATGCAACGGCATATTCAATCCCTTGCTCGGCTAAGGCAACAACATCCATGTAACCTTCCACAACCATTACATGCTCAAGTTTTTTATGGGCTTGCTTTGCTTCATAAAGTCCGTAAAGCTCAAAGCCTTTATGAAAAATTCGGGTCTCCGGCGAGTTTAAATATTTTGGCCCTTGGTCGGCTTGCATTACACGCCCACCAAATGCAATAACGCGTCCGCGTTTATCGCGAATAGGGAACATTAATCGGTCGCGGAAAAAATCAAATTGTCTGCCTGGTGTTTTTTCTGAAGCTAGCTTTAATTCAACTAATTGCTCTTTTTGTTCTTTATTACGGCCAAGCTGAAGACATAATCCATCCCATTCGCTGGGGGCGTAGCCAATCATAAACTTTTTAACTGTTTCACCACTTAAACCACGGCCTTTTACATATTCAATAACGGCGGCAGAATTACTGTGGTGTTTTAATTGGTGCTGATAAAAGCGCGCAGTATGAAGCATTAAATCGTAATCAGAGCGCTTTTGTGCAGCAGTACGTTCTGGTGCTGAGTTTGTGCCTTGTTCTCGAGGTACTTCTAAGTTAAGCATGCTTGCTATTTCTTCAATAGCATCTACAAACTCAAGCTTTTCATACTCCATTACAAACGAAATTGCATTACCATTAGCGCCACAACCAAAGCAATGATAAAACTGTTTGTCTTGCGATACGGTAAATGAGGGCGATTTTTCGTTATGAAATGGGCAACAAGCTTGATAATCCTTACCTGCTTTTTTTAGACCTACTTTTGAGTCTATCAGGTCGACAATATCGGTTCTGGCAAGTAAATCGTCTATAAAGTTACGTGGGATCTTTCCAGCCATTAGTAAAATACAGTCCTGAAATAATAAGAAGAATAACGAATATGAAATTTACTTTTTTATACTTGCTTGATGCAAAATATAGTGTGCTTTAACTTACCAAAATGACAGCGAAATAAATAGGGAAGCTATAAAAAATTTCATTTTAAAGTAACCTAGTAGGTGTACTTTTTATTAAAGTTAAAAACAAAGAAACCGAGCGCAAGGCTCGGTTCACTTCAATCATACTTTAATGTATGTGGGAGTATTAGGCAGTTAATCGTTGCTTAATTAAACCAGAGATTTTGCCCATATCGGCACGACCTTCGGCTTTGCTTTTGATTATACCCATTACTTTACCCATGTCTTGCATACCTGCTGCGTTAGTATCAGCAATAGCCGCATCAATGAGAGCAATGATTTCTTCTTCACTCAATTTTTGAGGTAAGAAAGTTTCAAGTGCTACTATTTCATTTGCTTCAATATCAGCTAAATCATCACGCCCAGCATCTTTGTACTGAGTGTAAGAGTCACGACGTTGTTTAACAAGCTTCACTATAACGGAGGTAATACCTGCGTCGTCTAGTTCTATGCGCTCGTCAATTTCACGTTGCTTGATTGCAGCAAGTACCATACGAATAGGGTTAAGACGTTGTTTGTCTTTAGCTCTCATCGCATCTTTTTGCGCATCTTTTAGCGTTATTAAAAGGCTCATTTATACAAGACCTAATATATTAGTATAATTTAACGCGACGTGCGTTATCACGAGAAAGTTTTTTCATGTGACGTTTTACTGCAGCAGCTTTTTTACGCTTACGCTCAGCTGTTGGTTTTTCATAGTGCTCGCGACGACGAACTTCTGAAAGGATTCCTGCTTTTTCACATGAACGCTTGAAGCGACGAAGTGCTACGTCAAACGGTTCGTTCTCTCTTACTTTAATTACTGGCATTAAAAATTCACCTACCTAAATTATGAGCGTTGCTCAAGTTGATCAAACATTGATCAAGTGGTTCAAAAATGGTGCGGTATTGTAATCCGAAGCAACACCACATGTAAAGGACAATATTAACAGAAACGCATCATGTAAAACAGTATTAATTTGCTTGGCGCTGGTAGAGTTTGCAAAACACTTGGCCTGCCTTTTTTTCTTTAATTAACAACCAGTTGCTCGGGTTCTTGAAGGTGGTTAACTCTGTTTCTATTTCAACATAAATTAATGCATCATCGCTTAACCATTGGTTTTTTTCTAATAAATCGCAGGTTGTTTGCGCTAAATCTTTACGAAATGGTGGGTCAACAAATACAAGATTAAACGCTTCGTTTGTGTTTTTTTGCTCTAAAAAGGAGAGTGAATTAGTATGTTTAACGTATGCGTTGTCGAGCTTTAAAGTGCTAATGTTTTGTTCTAATTGCTTGGCAGCTGACGAGTCGAGCTCGATAAATGTGGCGTTTTTTGCAAATCGAGATAGCGCTTCAAATCCTAACCCACCAGAACCTGCAAAACAATCAAGTACATTTGTGTCACGCGTATCTTGCATTAGCCAATTAAATACAGTTTCTTTAATTCGATCGGTAGTAGGTCTTAAGCCTTCTACATTTTTAACAGGGAGTTTTCGGCCTCGAAATTGGCCACTAATCACTCTAATAAAGCCATCACTGGGCTTGTTAGTAGCTTTATTTTGCGTTGTTTTTTTTCTCATTTAGCTCACTAAAAAATGGTATATGGTATCTAGCTCAGATAATATTATGGGTGATTACGTGTAGCTTCATTTTTCAACCGTATTAAAAGTGTTACTATTGAACACTTACGTTTTGAATGGTTGTATTTATTAGCAACTATTGCTGGGCATTGCCAAGCTATTTCAAATTTTAGTTTATCAGATTTTTATAAGTGGTTATTAGCAAGTATGACAAAAAAAAGTAAATTCATGTCGTGGCTCGGTTTTGGCAAGTCAGATAAAAAAGAAGCAGAGCAAAAAGCAGCCGCTGATAAACAACAAGCATTAGCGCAAGAAGAAGCGCAGAAGCTAGAGCAAGAAAAGCTTGCGCAGCAGGCTGAAACTGAACGCTTACAAGCAGAAGCCGAAGCAGAGCGCTTAGAGCAGGAGCGTATTGCTGCTGAAAAAATTGAAGCTAAACGTTTAGAGCAAGAAACGCTAGCACAGGAGCAAGCTGAAGCTGAACGTTTAAAAGCAGAGGCCGAAACAGAGCGCTTAGAGCAGGAGCGTATTGCTTCTGAACAAATTGAAGCAAAACGTTTAGAGCAAGATCGTGCTGAAAACGCAGAAAAGATTGCAATTGAGCAGGCCAATGCTGAATTACTTGCAAAACAACAAGCTGATGCAGAAGCGCAAAGACAAGAATATGCACAACGTTTAGCCGATCAAGAAACGCAGATGCTGTTAGAGCAAGAGCGATTGGCTGCAGAAAAAGTAGAGGCTGAGCGACTAGATCAAATACGCCTTGAAAAAAAGGATGAAGCTGAAAAGCTTGCAATAGAGCAAGCGAATGCTGAGTTATTAGCAAAAGAACAAGCAGATGCTGAAGCACAAAGACAAGAGCAAGCAAAACGTTTAGCAGAACAAGAAGCGCAAATGCGTTTAGAACAAGAACGCATTACTGCGGAAAAAGCAGAAAATGAACGTTTAGAGCAAGAGCGCATTGCTTTAGAAAAAGCAGAAAATGAACGTTTAGAGCAAGAGCGCATTGGTTTAGAAAAAGCAGAAAACGAGCGTTTAGAGCAAGAGCGCATTGCGGCTGAAAAAGCAGAAAACGAGCGTTTAGAACAAGAGCGCATTGCAGCTGAAAAAGCAGAAAATGAACGTTTAGAGCAAGAACGCATTGCTTTAGAAAAAGCAGAAAATGAGCGTTTAGAGCAAGAGCGCATTGCTGCTGAAAAAGCAGAAAACGAGCGTTTAGAGCAAGAGCGCATTGCAGCGGAAAAAGCAGAAAACGAGCGTTCAGAGCAAGAACGCATTGCTGCTGAAAAAGCAGAGAATGAGCGTTTAGAACAAGAGCGCATTGCAGAAGAACTTGCAATTGAAGAAGCTAAAAAAGCAGAAAAGCCGAAAAAAGAAGGGTTTTTCTCTCGTCTTAAAAAGGGCTTGTTAAAAACTCGCGTTAATATAGGTTCTGGTTTTGCATCTATTTTTAGTGGTAAAAAAATAGATGACGAATTATTTGAAGATCTTGAAACACAGCTGCTCACCGCCGATTTAGGCGTTGATACCACCATGAAGTTGATTGATAGCTTAACTGATGCTGCAAACCGTAAGCAGTTAAAAGATGGTGATGCGCTTTATGAGTTAATGAAACAAGAAATGGCGGCGATGCTAAAAACGGCTGAACAGCCTTTAGTAATTACCAAAGATAAAAAGCCATTTGTTATTTTAATGGTGGGCGTAAATGGCGTTGGTAAAACAACGACTATTGGTAAGATGGCTAAGCAATTTCAAAGCGAAGGTAAGTCGGTTATGCTGGCTGCTGGCGATACGTTTAGAGCGGCTGCTGTTGAGCAACTTCAGGTTTGGGGTGAACGTAACAGCATTCCTGTTATTGCACAGCATACGGGTGCAGATAGTGCATCGGTTGTTTTTGATGCATTCCAAGCTGCAAAAGCACGTAATATAGATGTGTTAATTGCAGATACAGCGGGTCGCTTGCAAAATAAAGATAACTTAATGCAGGAGCTTGAAAAAATAGCTCGTGTTATGAAAAAAATTGATCCTGATGCGCCGCACGAAGTGATGCTAACCATTGATGCTGGCACAGGTCAAAATGCAATTAGCCAAGTGAACTTATTTAATCAATGCGTTGGCTTAACTGGTATTACGCTTTCAAAACTTGATGGAACTGCAAAGGGTGGTGTTATTTTTGCGGTTGCAGATAAGTTTAATATTCCAATTCGTTACATTGGTGTTGGTGAAGGTATTGATGATTTACGCGCTTTTAAAAGCGATGACTTTATTGATGCGTTATTTAGCCAAGATGAGGACGACGTTTAATTTACCAAAAGAGGGAGCTTGCTCCCTTTTTAATTGCGAGGAATACCAATTTTATTAGTAAACTAATTGAATTGGCATAATAAAAAGATGATAAATTTTCAGCAAGTAAGTAAGACTTATCCTGGAGGGCACCGCGCCCTCGAAAAAGTTAATTTTCATGTTAAACCGGGTGAACTTGCCTTTTTAACCGGCCACAGTGGTGCGGGTAAAAGTACGTTGCTTAAGTTAATTAGCTTAATGGAACGTCCATCGGCAGGCAGTGTATTTATCAACGGTGTTGATTTAAATAAAGTAAACTCGCGTCAAATTCCTTATGCTCGCCGTGATATAGGTATTATTTTTCAAAACCACCGCTTACTAGAGCGCTATACCATTTTTGATAACGTGGCACTGCCTCTTATTATTGAGGGTACTCACCATAAGCAAATAGCTAAACGTGTTCATGGTGCGCTTGATAAAGTAGGCCTGATAGACAAAATAAAATGTCATCCGTCTATGCTCTCTGGAGGCGAGCAGCAACGTGTTGGTATTGCCAGAGCAATTGTAAACTCTCCGCCAATTCTGTTAGCCGATGAGCCTACAGGTAACCTAGACCCTGAGCTTTCAATGGAAATCCTAAAGCTGTTTGAGGACTTTAATAAACACGGCACCACTGTTCTTATAGCGACGCATGACTTAGGTTTGGTTGCACGTATGAAGTACCGCAGTCTAACCTTAAAAGATGGCCGCATGCTTCAAGATCCGCTCGCTGAGGGAGCACTATGAGTTTACTTTTTAAAAGTCGTCAAAATAGTAACGACAAGCAAAAAAAATCAGTATTAGCTGGCGGTTATTTTTTCATTATTAATATTTTTCGCCAAGGTGTTCATAGCTTAGGTGAAATGTGGCGTACGCCGCTTGCATCTATGATGACTATTGCTGTACTTGGTTTGAGCCTAACGTTACCTGCAACACTTTATCTCGTTGTTAAAAACGTACAGCAAGTAAGTAGTGGTTTTGAAGAAGCGAGTGAGATATCGTTGTTTGTAAAAGAAAGTATGAACGAGCAAGAAACACAAACATTAGTAAAGCGTTTAGCACTTTATCCAGAAGTGGAAAGCGTTGAATTTATTTCAAAGCAAAAAGCACTAACAGAATTTAAAGACGTATCTGGCTTTGGGCAAGCTTTAGAGTACTTAGATAAAAACCCATTACCTGATGTGGTACTTGTTACTCCTACAAAACGTCACAGACACCCAAATGCCGCTAAAGTACTGCTAACTAAATTAGAAAGTGAACGTGAAGTTGATTTTGGTAAGCTCGATATAGCGTGGCTAGAGCGTTTAAATGCATTACTAGATTTACTGAAAGAAAGTGTAATAACCATCGCATTATTATTGCTTACCTCAGTGACGCTTATTATTGGTAACACCATCCGTTTGT
Organism: Pseudoalteromonas sp. MelDa3; assembly: GCF_002863625.1. Classification (NCBI taxonomy): domain Bacteria; kingdom Pseudomonadati; phylum Pseudomonadota; class Gammaproteobacteria; order Alteromonadales; family Pseudoalteromonadaceae; genus Pseudoalteromonas; species Pseudoalteromonas sp. MelDa3. The sequence goes on from NZ_PJBR01000008.1 coordinate 112,213, forward strand.
CGATCATGGATAAAAAAGAAGAAATACAAGTAATGAAGCTAGTCGGCGCAACTAACACCTTTATACATGCCCCATTTTTGTGGACCGGTATTTGGTATGGTGTAATAGGTGGTTTATTTGCCTTTATATGCGTAGGACTAATGATGTGGTGGCTTTCAAGCGCTGTGAGCAGTGTAGCGGGGGTGTATCAAACAAGCTTCTCGTTAATTGGATTATCGCTTAATGAGCTCGGCTTTTTAGTGTTGCTTGCAACAAGCTTAGGATTTGTGGGCTCGTACCTTTCTGTAAATCGATATATTAAAGAAATAGAACCCGATAAAGTATAAAAAATCCTGCAAACTATAAGTGAACCAACCCAGCTTGATATGCGTATCGTACCGAACTGGGTTGTACCTCCTGTTATTAAAATTGTCATATTTATGTACTATCCTCCCATGAAGTAATGAGTTGTAAATAAGGTGATGCAGCGAGGTTAACCTGCTGCAGCCCCTCAATTCATCACTTATTCAGTCGCTTGTAGTAAACTAAACACATACTAAAAACTGCTTGATTTATACTTTAAAAAAGTTTTAAATTGGGGTTAGCACTCTTAAAGAAAGAGTGCTAAGATAGTTTCAAATATTTATCACCGAGGTGAAAAATGAGTAAAGATTTATACGCAATGGCACTTACAGTCGGACAACAAAGCGCAAGCATGGACGGTTACCTTCAAGCGGTAAGCACTATTCCTATGCTTAAAGTTGAACAAGAGCAAGAACTTGCTAAAAAACTTCAGGAAGAAGGCGATCTTAGTGCTGCCAAGCAACTCATTATGTCGCATTTACGCTTTGTAGCGCATATTGCTAAAGGCTACTCGGGATACGGCTTACCACAAGCTGACCTTATTCAAGAAGGTAATATAGGCCTGATGAAAGCGGTTAAGCGTTTCGACCCTACTGTGGGTGTACGTTTAGTATCGTTTGCAGTGCATTGGATTAAAGCCGAAATTCACGAGTTTGTGCTTAAAAATTGGCGCATAGTTAAAGTTGCAACCACTAAAGCGCAACGTAAATTGTTTTTTAATCTTCGTAAAAATAAAAAGCGTTTAGGTTGGTTTAATCAAGCTGAGGTTAGTACCGTTGCTAGCGAGCTAGGTGTGAGTGAAAAAGAAGTACGTGAAATGGAATCGCGCATGAGCGGCCAAGACATGGGCTTTGACCTAACGGGCGACGATAACGACGACGCACCAACAAGTACGTACTCTCCAGTACAATATTTAACAGATGGCGCAGCTGATTTAGCTGACGACGTTGAACAAGAGCAGTGGAAAGAGCAAGCGCATACTCGTTTATTTAGCGCACTTAAAACACTAGACGAACGTTCACAAGATATTGTTAGCGCACGTTGGTTGTCGGATGATAAGGCGACTCTTCAAGAGCTTGCACAAAAGTACAGTGTATCTGCTGAACGTGTTCGCCAGCTTGAAAAAACAGCGATGAAAAAATTACAAAGCGCTATGAGCTAAACACAGTTCAAGCTGCAAAATTTAAAAAGCCCTGCATGAAAATGCGGGGCTTTTTGCTTTCGCGTAGGTTGGTTTGAGCGAAGCGAAACCCAACGATAAAATATCCAATTAAGTAATACCGATGCGCTGCATATTGAATGGTTATACCAATCCGCAATAATACTTAATCATTTTGCGGGGCTAAACGTGTCGCTACCTGCGTTAAAAAATTCTCATTTAGAACAACTAAATAGCGAATTTTTTGCCTAGCTATCAACACGTTTTTCCGCCCTCAAAATAGACCACTTAATTAAGCGAATTGGTATTAGTTTATCATTCGGATATAGCATTATTTAAAGCTTATATCATCTAGCACTAATCCCTTTCCCCTCAGCCTGCGCTAACTGAATGTATTTACGCTCAACCAGCTGCGAAACCGGCACGAGCTCAAAACCTTGCTTAGTTAGCTCGGGTAAGGCATGGCGTAAAAATTCGATTGTTTCTGGGTAGGGATGAGCAATTGCAATAGCGGAATTATGAGTGATGGCTAGTTGTTTTAATTCTTCAAGCCTTAGCTGCAGTTGTTCTGGTGTAGTTATATTGTCTAAGAACACTTGGCGACTAATATTGGCAACACCTAAAAAGTTAGCAGCATTTTGTGCTTGGCTTAAATCGGTTGTGCGGCTATCTAAAAAATATAAATGGCGCTTTTTAAGCACTTCCATTGTCCACTTCATAGCTTGGCTTTTTTGCGTAAGCGCTGAGCCCATGTGGTTATTAACGCCTTTAACTTGCGGTAAACTAGCGAGAGCGGTTCCTAGAGTTTGCTGAAGCTGCTCTTTATTCATATTTAAAGTAAGCGCGCCAGGTCCGAGTTCTTTACCGTTAAGTGCCTGCATAGGTACATGAAGTAATAGTTCTTTATTTGATTGACTAGCAAGCGTTGCAAAAATTTGCGAATAAGGAGTATGGGGCAAAATTGAATACGACAATTGCCCTGGTAAGGAAAGGAACTCTAAGTCCCGTTGATGATAGCCTATATCGTCTATCACTATTGCTATTTGTTTAGCGCTAATTGTTGCTGAGCTAAAACAAATAGCTAATATTAGCCATTTTATTATTTTCACGTTTATAGTTTTTATTATCTTTTTAGCTTTGTTTAACAGCTTATACAAGTTACTGCATGCTGAGTAATTGTTTTGCTTTAACTAACTGTAAGTCGGCTAAGTTACCAGTAAGTAATTGCGCGTTACTGTTAGTGTGTTCATTTTTTATTATAACGGCTTTATTACTTTGTGAAAGGTTTGTTTGATTAACCGCCACATCTGGGGTTATTCCTATTCCATCAATCGATTTACCTAGCGGCGTAAAGTATTTAGCTGTGGTGAGCTTTAATGCAGTGTTGCCATCACCTAGAGGAATGAGCGATTGTACAGAACCCTTCCCAAAAGATTGACTGCCAACAACGGTTGCTCGTTTATTATCTTTAAGTGCTGCTGCAAGTATTTCGGCTGCAGAGGCTGAATTTTCATTTATAAGCACAACAATGGGGGCATTTTTTAGAATGTCTCCACTCTTTGCATAAAATGCTTGGTTGGCATCGTAAAAACGCCCTTTAGTCGTCACTATAGTGCCACTTTGTAAAAATAGGTCTGATACCGCTACTGCGCTTTGTAATGTACCCCCTGGGTTATCACGTAAATCAATTACTAAGCCTTTAAGTGGGTAACCAAAGTGGCTTTGCAGGGCAGCAACTTGCAGAGCAACCTCATGTAATGTGTGGTTAGAAAAATTATTGATAGCTATATAACCAGTACCAAAATCTAGAAGTTCGCTTGTTACGCTTTCGAGGTTTATTTGGCGGCGTGCTACATGAAACGTGAGTGGGTTTTTATTGTTATCACGACTTATAATTAGGTCTATATTTGAAAATTTACTGTCTCTTATTAGCGTTGCTACTTCATCGATTGTACGGTTTTGGGCTGCTTGGTTGTTTACACTGACAATAATATCACCTTGCAAAATACCCGCTGCTTTTGCGGGGGAGTTATTAACCACATTAACAATCGTCATATTCTCGTCGATATTTTTAACCTCAATACCAATACCTGTATAGCGCCCGTTTGTATTATCAAATAATGAGGTTAGTTCGTGCTCATTTAAGTACTTAGAGTAAGAGTCGAGCTTTGAATATAAACGCTCAAACTGTTGGCTATTATATTTAATGTGGTGGCTATTTTGTAAGGTGAGATCTTCAACATAGTAGGTATGGATGTTAAAGAGTATTTCGTCTATTTGTTGTCTTTTAAGATCTTTAATCGAGCTTGCTAGTGCGTTACTAGAAAAAGCGATTAAGGTTAGTAGTACAAGTAAATACAGACTTTTATAAAAGCCTGTATTTTTTTTATCAATAGTAATTACTGCAGTTTTTTTAGTTGTCATCAGCTGCTCCAGAGCGGTGCAGCGATTTATTTAATTAAATGCGTTTGCACCATTTTACAGGATTTACTGCGCGTCCTTTGTGGCGTATTTCAAAGTATAGACCAGAACTAGCTTGTCCGCCGCTTTGGCCAACTAAAGCAAGGGTTTCGCCTTCGCGTACCATGTCGCCTACATCTCTTAGCAGTGTTTGGGCATGACCATATAGGCTCATAAAACCTTCACCATGGTCTACAACAATTACCCAACCATAGCCCTTTAGCCAATCGGCAAATACAACTTGGCCATTATGTACGCTATTAATATTAGTGCCTTCTTTTGCACCAATTAATACGCCTTTCCAATCAATACCACCATGTTTACGTTGGCCGAATGTGTGCTCTAACTTGCCTTTGCTCGGCCAGTCCAATTTACCTTTGTTTTTATTTAGGCCCAGTAATTCAATTTTCTGTGTTTTTTCTTTTTCGAGTTCTTCAATTGTTGCTACTAAAGTTTGTTGGTTTTCTTTTAAATAGTTTATTGAACTTTTGGTGCTGTTGAGCTGAGCTTGTAAATTTTTAAGATTAGCTTGGCGCTCACTTTGTGCATTAAGCAATGCAGTTTGACGTCTTTTTTGCTCATCAAATAAAAGCGCTAGTTTTTCTTGTGTTTTAACAAGCTCTTCTTGGTTTTGTACTATTTGCTGTTGAAGGTCTTTTAGATCTTCAATTTGTTCAATACGGGCTTTATTTAAGTAGTTGTAATAACTAAGTGTGCGCTCAAATTTTGCAGTGTCTTCTTGATTTAACAGCATTTTAGAGTAGTCGTCGCCACCGGCCATATAGGCGCTTTTAAGCTGCGCGGCTAAAATTTTCTGAAATTGAGTGTGCTTTTTATCGAGCTCATCGGCTTTATTTTGTAGCTCTTTTTGCTGTGTTTTAGTTTCTTTTACTGATTGCTCTGCCATGTTAAGTGCTTTAGCATTTTTAGCTATATCGAGTTCATGGCTTTTTAGGTTTTTTTGTAGCGACGCTATTTTTTTTCTTTGGGCGTTATACTCAGCTTGGCTTTGCTCAAGTGCATTTTGAACTTCTGATAAGTCTTTTTTAGTACGATCTTCATTAGCAACTGCAGATGCAGTCACTAATGAAGTTAGTATTAAACCGCACTTAATTAACCGGTTAATACGTCTATTCATGTGTTATTTCAACATCATGATAGGCGTACCAGTCATTTCGCTTGGTTGCTCCATGCCCATTAAGTGAAGCATTGTAGGGGCTACATCGCTTAATGCTTTACCTTGCATAGGCTCTGCATCGCGACCAACATATATAAAATGTACCGGTTCACTAGTGTGGGCAGTATGCGCTTGGCCTGTTTTAAGATCAGCCATTTGCTCAGCATTACCATGATCGGCTGTTATTAGTGCTTCACCACCAAACTCTTCAAGTGCATCAACAACACGGCCGATACAGCTATCTACAGCTTCACAAGCTTTAACAGCAGCTTCAAATACACCTGAGTGACCAACCATATCGCCGTTAGGGTAGTTACAAATAATAGCATCGTATTTACCGCTTTTAATTGCTGCTACTAGCTTGTCGGTTAGCATTTCTGAGTTCATTTCAGGTTGTAAGTCGTAGGTTGCAACTTGCGGCGAAGGAATTAGCTCACGTGTTTCGCCTTTAAATTCACTTTCGCGTCCGCCACTAAAGAAAAACGTAACGTGTGCGTATTTTTCGGTTTCTGAAATGCGAAGCTGTGTTTTGTTATTTTTTTCAAACCACTCACCTAGTACGTTTACTAACGGTGTTGAACCAAAGGCAATAGGTGCATTTATATCAGCTGCGTACTCTGTCATCATTACAAATGCACTAAGCTCTGGCGTTCTTTTTCTTGCGAATCCATTAAAATCAGGCTCAACAAAAGCGCGAGTAATTTCGCGGGCTCTATCTGCTCTAAAGTTGGCAAAAATTAGAGTGTCGCCATCGTTTATTGAAGCAGGAGCGGCGCCTGTTGGTGTAATGGTTGTAGCGGCTACAAATTCATCGTTTTCGTCGCGCTCGTACGCTGCATTAAGTGCCTCTACGCCGTTATCAAAATTAAAGTCACCTTCAGCTAAGGCAATTACGTTGTAAGCTTTTTCTACGCGGTTCCAACGATTGTCTCTGTCCATTGCGTAGTAGCGGCCAATAAGTGACGCCAAACGACCGCATTTAAGTTCGCTAAATAACGCTTCAATACGTTCGATTGACGCTTTAGCACTACGTGGAGGTGTATCGCGGCCATCTAAAAAGCCATGAAAGTAAACTTCTTTAGCGCCACGTTTTGCAGCAAGTTTTATGCTAGCAACTATGTGGTCTTCATGGCTATGCACACCACCTGGGCTTAAAAGACCCATTATGTGGACGGCTTTACCTGCTTTTACGGCTTTATCTATATTTTCAACTAAGGCTGGGGTTGAATCAAATTCGCCATCGTTAATAGCTTTGGTGATACGGGTAAAATCTTGATAAACAATGCGACCAGCACCTAAATTTACATGGCCAACTTCTGAGTTACCCATTTGACCATCAGGAAGACCAACATCTAAACCCGAAGCTGATATTAATGTGTGTGGCCGTGTGGCCCATAAATTGTCTAATACCGGTGTGTTAGCTGCAAGAATAGCATTACTTTGCGTATCTTCGCGGTATCCCCAACCGTCTAAAATCATTAATACCAGTGGTTTTTTATGCTCTGTCATAATAGCTCCTGAAAATTAGTATCTGTTGATGGATACTGTGCACCTAAAAGGTTTATTAGCGTGGTTTTAGCATACCGTGTTTTTAAGCTAGGATCAGCATTGAAAACAAGATATTAAATTTTTTCACTTATACCTCATTGACTAACCTGAACTCTGCTTGAGATAGATTTATTATCCAGAGTTCTTGTTGACTATATATGGGGGGCTTTATCGTTTTTTAAACGTCTCTAAGTGCTCCTAAACTCGCATTTTAGGTTGGTTTGGGTATACTTGCGTGGCTAAAGTACAAAATCCTTAAAATATTAGGGCGTGTTGCACTTTGGTGGTTGAATTTGCAGCAGTATGTTTGGTTTTTAGGCAAGGCAGAGCCTATGAAGTGTGGTTACTCCCCATAAATAGGCGATAACGTAGCATAAATACCAAACATACGCTGCCCGTTGGGTTCTTTCTAGGGACTATTACCTCTTTGTTGCTCGGTTTTTACTTAGCCCACTAGGTTACAAATCTCGCGCCGCGATTTAATCGCCCCTAGATTGAACAAATTTCAATCCACAAAGGCCAACAGGCCCTAGGTTTAAAACATAATTTCATAGTGGAAGTAGAATGGATCAATATATTGAATTTATTACAAATCATCCCATTTTAAGCCTTGCTTGGGTTGGTATTGTTTTCCTTATTGTTAGTGGCTGGATAAAGAGTAAGCTTTCAGCTGTTCGTCAAATAAATCCTCAGCAGCTTACGTTACTTATTAACCGTGATGACGGTCAAGTAATCGATATACGTGCGCAAAAAGAGTTTAATGCAGGGCGTATTTCTGGTGCTGAGCACTTAAGCCCAGAGAATGCGAAAAAATCTGACTTTTCAAGCCTTGAAAAGTACAAGACTAAACCCATTATAGTTGTATGTACTACAGGTATGACTGCCCAAGGTACTGCAGCCGCTATGAGTAAAGCTGGTTTTGAACGAGTTTACTTATTAGCAGGTGGCATGGGTGCGTGGCAATCTGCCAGCTTACCAACTACAACAGGTCGCTAACCAGTTTAGCTAGGCCGATAGAGGATTTATTATGAGTAATGTTGTTTTATACACCAAGGCGTATTGTCCATTTTGTCAGCGTGCTCTTTCGCTTTTAAACAGCAAAGGCGTTGAATACACAAATTATGATATTGGTGTACAGCCTGAGTTACGCGATGAAATGATTGCCAAAGCAGATGGTGCAAGCACAGTACCGCAAATTTTTATTAATGATGAACATATCGGTGGCTGCGACGACATGATGGCTATTGAAGCGCAAGGTAAACTTGACGCTAAGCTAAACGCTTAATTTAATTATAATAACGAACAAGTTAGGAATAACAATGAACGAAGAAAATCAAAACGTAGCAGCTGCACAAGACGGCGCACAATTTACTATTCAACGTATTTACACTAAAGATGTATCGTTTGAAACGCCAAACTCTCCGGCCATTTTTCAAAAAGAATGGACGCCAGAAGTTAAGCTAGACCTAGATACACGCTCTAATAAACTAGACGAAGGTGTATTTGAAGTTGTTTTAGCGCTAACTGTAACCGCTTCTCTTGGTGAAGAAACTGCGTTCTTATGTGAAATTCAACAAGCAGGTATTTTTACTATTGCTGAAGTTGAAGAAGTGCAACTTGCGCACATGCTAGGTGCATTTTGTCCTAACGTGTTGTTCCCATATGCACGTGAAGCTGTTTCAAACCTTGTTAACCGTGGTACTTTCCCACAGCTTAACCTTGCGCCAGTTAATTTTGATGCGTTATTTGCACAATACATGCAACAACGTACTGCGCAAGCTGACCAGGCTTCAGCAGACGCATAACCTATGAGTACAGCAACTACAGCTGTTACTGTATTAGGGGCGGGGTCTTACGGCACCGCCCTTGCTATTTGTTTAGCCCGAAATGGTCACCACGTGACACTTTGGGGAAGAAATAGCGACGACGTTGCCACGCTTGCAGCTGAGCGGAAAAATCAACGTTACTTACCTGATGCTCCTTTTCCAGATACTCTTACTCTTGAAGCTAACTTACAACATGCCGTTGCTAACAGCGCTATTGTACTTGTTGTTGTGCCAAGCCATGCTTTTGGCGACACACTTGCGCAGATCAAACCTGCATTGCAAGACGGTGCTAAAGTAGCGTGGGCAACTAAAGGACTTGAGCCTAATACTGGACGTTTGTTACAAGAAGTGGCTTTGCAAGAATTGGGTGATGACATTCCACTTGCGGTACTGTCGGGTCCTACGTTTGCAAAAGAAATGGCGATGGGTTCACCTACAGCTATTTCAGTGTCTTCTACGTCGCCTGAATTTGCTCAGCAGCTTGCTGATTTACTTCATTGTGGTCGCTCATTCCGTGTGTATAACAATGATGATTTTATTGGTATACAGCTCGGTGGTGCGGTTAAGAATGTAATTGCCATTGGTGCCGGTATTTCGGACGGTGTTGGTTTTGGCGCTAATGCGCGTACCGCGCTTATAACCAGAGGCCTTGCAGAGCTTACTCGTTTAGGTTGCGCTCTTGGTGCTAAGCCAGAAACCTTCATGGGGATGGCAGGCCTTGGCGATTTAATACTAACGTGTACAGATAACCAATCACGTAATCGTCGATTTGGTTTAGCGCTGGGTAAAGGCGAAAGCGTCGATGCTGCTATTGAGTCAATTGGTCAAGTAGTGGAAGGCTTTAGAAATACCAAAGAAGTGTATTTATTAGCGCAGCGTAGCGGTGTAGAAATGCCGATTACCGAGCAAATTTATAAAGTGCTTTATGAAAATAAAGATATGAAAGAAGCTGCAATGGCGCTATTAGGCCGAGAGCAACGTTCTGAATAATTTTATAAGCGTTTATAAAACTAAAAAACCGACGTTATGTCGGTTTTTTGTTGTTTAGCTCAAAGCTATTTACTGCGCGTTAGGAAAACCCAACTGGCGCCACGACTCGTAAACAAACACAGCTACTGCGTTTGACAAGTTCATGCTGCGGCTATTGGCTTGCATAGGAATACGCACACGCTGCTCTTTTGGCAGTGCTTGGATCATATCGTCAGGCAGGCCGCGAGTCTCTGGGCCAAATACCAAGCAGTCACCCGCTTCGTAACTTGCTTCATGGTGAAACTGACTACCTTTGGTTGTACATGCATATATTTTTTTTGGTTTACATTTTTCAAGGTAATCTTCAAATGAGGCATGGCGTTGAACATGACTAAATTCATGATAATCAAGTCCTGCACGTTTCACGCGCTTATCGTCCCACTCAAAACCTAGCGGCTCAATTAAATGTAATGCATAGCCGGTATTGGCACATAGGCGAATAATATTACCAGTGTTAGGCGGTATTTCAGGTTGGTATAAAACAATATCCAGCATAATGAGCCTTATAAAATAATCTGTAGTTTGACGAAGGGCAGTATACACGAAACCTTTTAAAAAAATGATATACTCACACTATTGAATACTCCTAATTATCGGATTAAAACGTGCATAACCGTAGCTACGAATTTTGGGTTAAAACTTCAAGCATTGTTACCATGGTAATGGTTAGTTTAATGATTGGCGCAAAAACATGGGCATGGCTGGCTTCTGGCTCTGCTTCAATGCTTGGCTCGTTAACTGATTCGTTAATGGATATTACTGCCACCGCCATGAGTTTTTTAGTGTTAGGTTACGCACTGCGCCCAGCAGATGATGACCATAGATTTGGACACGGAAAAGCTGAAGCACTTGCTGGACTTGGGCAAGCCGCGTTTATTGCAGGCTCAGGTTGCCTACTTGCTTTTCATGGTATTGAGCGATTATTTAACCCTATACAGTTAAGCCATTCTTTATTAGGTGTGTGGGTAAGTATTTTTGCTATTGCGTGCACGCTCGTCATTGTATTTGTACAAAACAAGGTGGTTAAATACACCGATTCAATTGCTATAAAAGCCGACTCAGTACATTACAAAGGTGATTTAATATTAAATGCCGCTGTGCTATTAGCTATTTTGTTAGCTTATTATGGTGTGTTGTATGCCGATCCTGTTTTTGCGATAGGTGTAGCGGGTTACTTACTTTATAACAGCTGGGATATTGCTCGCGATAGTGCCGATCATTTAATGGATAAAGAACTGCCAGATGATGAAAAGCAAAGCATATTTGATATAGCCAGAGCCCATGCTGATGTACATGGTGTGCATGATATTCGTACGCGCCAAGGCGGAAAAGTTAAGTTTATCCAAATGCACTTAGAGCTTGATGATCATTTAAGTTTGATTCGCGCACATAACGTAGCTGATGAAGTAGAGGCAATGCTTAAAGAACGCTTTGAGTCTGAGGTAGATATACTGATCCACCTCGACCCTTTGTCGGTACTTATTAAGCCGTCACCGACTCACAAAACTGATACAAGCTTTTAAGCAATGGCTGGCGTATTTCATCACGTTCAAAAAACAGCTCGTGTTTAGCGCCTTCAAAGCTTTTAAGTACCGTGTTTACGTGCCTGTTTGCTAATTTATATTGGGCATTGTTATCAACCACTTCGTCGTTTTGCGCACTGGCAATATAAAGTGGAATAGTCACGCTTAAGTTATCCACAGAAGTTATAAATGCAAACGTCGCATTTAGCCAGCCGTAAGTAACACCGCCGAGCTGTAGTAATGGCTCTTCTTGATATGTTTGCCTAAATAGCTCGTAACGTACTGGGCTGCTGGTTAATACATTTGTAGCAAACTCATCGGGTATGTAATCGGTTTGCCCTAGTGCGTAATTGTCTTTTTGACCCAAAAGGGTTGCAGTACTTGCTATTAATTTAGCTAAAGGCTTTGGTGTGTTTTTTGTATAAATATCAAGCATAGGCGCTGATAAAAACGCGCCACTAAAGTTGTGTTCAAAATGCGCAAGATAGTCAAATGCTATGGCGCCGCCCATTGAATGACTCACTAACACCTTTTTACCTTGCCAATGAGTATCCACTATTTGTGTATTAAATAAGTTTAGGTCTGCGCTGTAATCTTTAAATTGATTAACATGGCCTTTGTGCTTATTTAGTTGGTGGCGATAAGAGCGGCCTTGTCCTTGGTGATCGGCTATGAATATGGCAAAATTATTGTTATACAGCTCCCATAACAACTCTTTATATTTATCTAACCCTTCAAGGCGCCCAGAGCTTATTACAATGGCATTTTTGGCTTTATCTGGTATGGCATAAGCATAAAATAATTGCCCGTTAGGTGTATCTAAATAAGCTTTAATTAGCGTGTTTTTATAAAAGTTATTAATTGTTATTTGATTACTCTTAAGCTCACGCTCACTACTATAAAACATGCTTTACTCTTTTATTAATGGCAAGGTTATATTAGCACACAAGCCACCTAGTTCTTTATTTGATAATACTAAACTGCCGCCATGCGCAGTAATAGCATTTTTAGCAATCGCAAGACCTAAACCCGTGCCACCACTTACGCGATCCCGCGCATCTGACTGTCTAAAAAAGGGCTCGCAAAGCTTACTCAGTTGATCATCTGGTACACCAGAGCCATCGTCACATATTTCTATATAAATGGCATCAGCATGCTTTAGAGTAATGCTAATTGTATTATTTGCGTATTTAATAGCGTTGCGTAATAGGTTTTCAAGCGCACTGGCAATAAGGCCTTCGTCGCAATTAATGTTTACGTCTACAGCGCCCACTATATTTAGCTGCTTATTATTTTGTTTTGCTTCAAACTGCGCATCGTTAATAACGTGATCTACAATTATTTGTAATGATTGTTTTTGCAGTGAAAGCGCTTGGCTTTTTGCTTCTAAGCGAGAAACTTGCAGCACGTCGGCAATCATTTTATCGAGTTGGTTAGCTTCTTTTTCTATGCGTAATAAATACGATTGGCTAGCGTCGTTAGCTTGCATTTGTGCAAGCCCGGTAGCCATTTTTAAACGTGTAAGAGGCGATCGTAACTCATGTGATATGTCGGCTAATAAGCGTTTTTGTGAGCTGATTAAAAGCTCTAACTGATTAGCCATGCTGTTAAAATCTCGCCCTAGTATTCCTAGCTCATCTTTTCGGTTTACAGAAATGTCGGCTCTTGCGCTTAGGTTACCCGCTGATAGTTTAATTGCCGCTTTTTTAAGGCTATTTATAGGGGCTATTAAGTTCCGGCTAAATACAAAGCTTAAAATAAGAGAGGCAACAATTGCGATGACTATTTTCATCCAATTAGGCATAAGCTTAAAGCGCATTATTAGCGGTGGTTGATGATTAATATCTATTTCATAAAGATAAAAACTCCCTTCAGGCACGTTTATATTAACAGGGCCGAAGGCTTGATATTTTTCAGTGAAAATAATTTGCGGTGACATATTTTGAGTGAAATTTAATAAACTTAAATCGATGCTCTCTGGCACTTCTTTATTACTAAGTGAGTCATCGGATTGTGCTGCGCTTAAATATAAAAGTTTACGCTTTGATAGGCGAGGGTGAACTAATACTTCGCTTAGGGTGCGCTTATGTTTAACAGCAGAACGCTCAATGCTTTTAGCGGTATATATCAGATTTTTTTTCATTGGGCCATAAAGTGGCTCGTTAGATACCGCATTAATAGCGGTTATATTACTTAAAAATATAAGCGCTGCTACGGTGCCGATTATAGTTAACCAAAACCAAATAAATACTTTAAAAAACAGGTAGTGCCCAGGATGTTTTAACCAAGCAAAGTAAGTGCTTTTATTCGCCTTGGATAAAGACATAACCCGTACCTCGCATTGTTTTAATTCGCTCACCTGAAATATGCTCAGCTATTTTTTTACGGATATTACTTACATGCATATCGATAGAGCGATCAAAAGAAGCTAAACGCCTGCCTAGTACTTCTTCGCTAATTTGCTCTTTACTAACCACTTCGCCTGCATTTTTACACAATAGCGTGAGTATTTCGTACTCTGTACCAGTAAGAGTCAGTGTAGAGCCGTCGATTGAGGCCTCTCGAGCTGCAAGGTTTACAGTAATACCATTAACGAGTAACTTACTCGTTGTAGCTGCATTTAAGCTATTAATGTGCTCTATACGGCGTGTTATAGCTTTTACGCGGGCTAGTAATTCACGATGATTAAAAGGCTTTGGTATGTAATCGTCAGCGCCTAGCTCTAGACCAAAAATACGGTCAAAGTCTTCACCTTTTGCAGTAAGCATTATTACCGGTGTGAGTTTTGTTTGCCTAAGTTGTTTAAGCACTTCAAAACCATCAAGCGTTGGTAACATTACATCTAGCAATATAAGGGCGTAGTCATTTGCTTGTGCTAGTTTAAGCCCCTGCTCACCGTCGTGTACGCTTTGTATTTCAAACCCTTGGGCAGTTAAATATTCACTTAATAGCTCGCAAAGGCCAGTGTCGTCATCAATCATTAATAGTTTCATTTACAAACCCTTAGAGTTGTTTATAGCGTTATTTTACCCGCTAAATAGTGCAAAGGTGAATCTTTACACAACCTTTACACTGCTTTGCGTTACTTTGCATTGAGTTAGGTATAGTTAACTCACTGGCTTAGCAGCCACAATCGCTCAACCAACCAATTCAATATTAAGGTAATGATTATGACTAAATTAAACACACTTTCAAAATTAGTACTTATCTGTGGCTTAGCAACAGCAACGCTTGGTGCTGGTAGCGTATTAGCTAAAGGCGACGGACATAAACAAGGCCATTCTCAAGCTCGCTTTTTACTTTCTGAGCGCGGCGTTGAAAAATTAAGCTTAACAGATGAGCAGCAAACTAAGCTAAAAGCTATTTTTGAAGCGCAAAAAACACAAATGAAAGCGTTGCGTGGCGACGATAAAGAAGCCCGCAAAGCAACGCGTGAAGCGCATAAAGCAAAAATGGATGCGTTACTTTCGGCGGCAACATTTGACGAAAATGCAGCAAAAGAGCTATTAAATGATCGCCGCGAAAAAGGTGAGCAATTTGGTTTAATTAAACTAAAAACGCAACACCAAGTAATGCAAGTACTTAACGCTGAGCAAAAAGAGAAATTTGCTAAAATGCAAAAGCGTATGAATAAAAAGCACCGTAAACAAAAAAGTTAATTATACTTTTTTGTAAATACTAAAAAACCAGCTTAATGCTGGTTTTCGTATTTAGGGCATAATGAAGATAAATTACTTAAAAAAGTCATCTTCATTTTTAGCCAGCATAGCTTCAATATCTTCAATCATGTCTTGGCTAAACTCTTCTGCGGACGTGATTGGTGCAGAAATTCTGTTATTTTCAAACGACCATTCACCTAAATCAATTAGCTGACAGCGCTTTGAGCAAAAAGGACGAAATGGGCTTTGCTCTGACCATTCAACTTTAGTTTTACAGGTTGGGCAGTTTACAATAGTAGGCATAATTTACTCTTTACAATCTTTTTCTGCATTTTACATTACTTAGATATGAGTCTCTAGGTATAAGTAAGGCTCTGAATTTAGTGTTCAGAACCTTGTAGCTTTTACTATGGACCTTTAAAAATTAGTCACGCGATTAATTTCACCAAGGGATGTAAGGCCATCGGCTGCTTTGCGTAAACCCGATAAACGTAAATTATTAAATCCGGCTTTAAGTGAAACGTCAGCTATTTCAAGCGAGTTACCACCGCGCATAATAATTTGGGCAATTTCAGGGGTAATTTGCATTACTTCGTAAATACCCACTCGACCTTTATAACCATCGGTACAACTATCACACCCTTTAGGCGTATATAACGTCATTTCTTCAATTTGCTTGGCGCTAAATCCTTGGCGAGCCAGTTCTTCACTCGGAAGTTGTTCTGGCGTTTTACATTTAGGGCATAAACGACGTGCTAAACGTTGGGCTATTATTAAGCTGATCGAACTTGCTACGTTATAAGCCGGCACACCCATATTTAATAAACGGGTGATTGTTTCCGGTGCTGAGTTTGTATGCAATGTTGATAAAACCAAGTGACCTGTTTGCGCCGCTTTTATTGATATTTCTGCGGTTTCTAGGTCACGTATTTCACCTACCATAACTACATCAGGATCTTGACGTAAAAATGCACGCAATGCGTTGGCAAAAGTCATATCGGCTTTAATATTAATTTGTACTTGGTTTACACCTTCAAGGTTAATCTCAACCGGATCTTCCGCAGTACTAATATTACGCTCTGGCTGGTTTAATATATTTAAACCTGTGTATAGCGATACGGTTTTACCAGAACCCGTTGGCCCTGTTACCAATATCATCCCTTGAGGCTGGGCAAGCGCATCCATATAGAGCTTTTTCTGCTCAGGCTCATAGCCTAATACATCAATGCCTAACATAGCGCTTGATGAATCAAGAATACGCATTACTATTTTTTCACCCCACAAGGTAGGCATGGTACTTACACGAAAGTCGATACTTTTGCGTTCAGTGATTTTTAGTTTTATACGACCATCTTGTGGTTTGCGTTTTTCGGCAATATCGAGTCTCGACATTACTTTAATACGCGCAGAAAGCTTGGTTGCTAATGTATTAGGTGGGCTCGCTACTTCATGCAAAATGCCATCAATACGAAAGCGAATACGGTACTTGTGCTCGTAAGGTTCAAAGTGCAAATCAGACGCCCCTTTCTTAATGGCATCCATTAAAATTTTGTTGATATAAACAATGATAGGCGCGTCGTCTTTATCATCATCTTGTGGTGCTGTATCTCTTTGACTTTCTGAGTCTAAATCAGCAAATTCCTGAAACTCGTCATCAGTTAAATTTAGGCTGCCAGTAGCATCTAGTAATTGCTCAATTTTGGTATCGAGTTGAATATAATCAACAACAACAATTTCGCATGAAAGACCGGTACTAAACTCAAAGTTTTCGAATGCGCCGTAATCTGTTGGGTCTGATGCTGCTATATAAACTTTTCGATCTTTTTGAACAAGCGGCAAAATATGATGTTTACGTATAAGTTTTTCTTTTACGAGATCGGCCGGGATTCTTGTAGGATCAAAGTCTTTTAAATCAAAATAAGGTACGCGAAACAAATCAATACATTGTTCAGCTAAATCTTTACTATCGATTTTTCCACATTTAGAAATAAGCTCAGCTGTTGAGGCAAATTCATTTTGTTTGTTTTTAACCGTGTCGGCATCAATGCGGCCAAGGGTTATAAATTTTCTCAATAACGGTGAGTTAATATTCATTGCGCACCTGTTTTATTCCTTCAATAGTAAGCAATTTATCAGAAAAAAGAAGGTGATTACATCACCTTTCATTCTTTGTTGTGATTTTACTAACTAAAATACGAGTTTGTGTGAGTTAGGACAGTGTTAATGTGAGTTAGTTTTGTTGTGTAATGCATATTGTAGGTACTTTTTATGTAGATCAACAAGTTCTATATGCACTAGGTTTAAAATACGGTCGTTATCTAAAACATCATCCGCTTTTTGCTGTTTATCGGCACGTGACATTTGCGAGGCAATAATACTTTTAACTTGCTCAATACTTGTGTTGTCACGTTTTGTTGTACGCGCTATTTGTACTGAGGTTGGTACGTCAATAAGTAAGGTATGGTCGCAATATTTATCAAGGTTGTTTTCAAACAATAAAGGCGCTACTAAAACAGCATAAGGGCTAGTTGCATTATTTAAATCGTTTAGTATTTTTATCCGAATAAGAGGGTGCAGCAACGCATTAAGCCATTCTTTGTCATTGTTGCTAGTAAATATTTTTGCGCGAAGCTCTGTTCTATTTAATGTGCCATCAGGCAATAAAATATGTTCACCAAAGTGTGCTGTAATCGCTTTTAGCCCTTTGCTATTTGGGAGTACTACTTCACGCGCAATTATATCGGCATCAACTATTGTAATACCAAGCTTTTCAAACATATTGCTTACGGCTGTTTTACCACAGCCAATACCACCTGTTAAACCTAATACCCAGCTGTTTACTTTAGTTATTTGTTCACTCATTTTAATAACCAATTAAATTAAAATAAGCGCCTTGAATTTGGTTGCCCCAAAGCATTGCAATCCAGCCAGCTATCGCTAAATAAGGCCCAAAAGGGATAGGGGTCGCTTTGTCTTTACCTTGTATACTTAACAGTGCAATACCTATAATGGCACCCACTACGCTCGAAAGCAGAATAATAGTAAGTAATGACTGCCAGCCAAGTAATGCCCCAAATACAGCGAGTAGTTTAAAATCGCCATAGCCCATGCCTTCTTTTCCGGTTAGTAACTTAAATAACCAAAACACGCTCCACAAACTTAAATAACCGCAAGCCGCACCAATAATGGCATCGGTTGGTGTAATTGTGTAACCCATTACAGAGGCAATAAGTGCAAGCCATACAAGCGGAAGTGTAAGTTGATCTGGCAGCAGCATGTGGTCAATATCAATAAAGGTCAGTGCTACTAAAATCCACGTTACAAAAATATATAATAAAGCTTGCTCGGTCGCACCAAAACTATAGGCAACAATTAAACTTAATAGGGCAGTAATTAGCTCTACAGCAGGGTAACGAGCCGAAATAGGATTACTGCAGCTTGCACATTTACCTTTAAGTGCTAACCAACTAATAATAGGAATATTCTGCCAAGGCTTAATGGCATTTTTGCATTTAGGGCAGGTAGAATTGGGTTTTACTAAGTTAAAAGGCTCGTTGATATTGGCTTGTTTAGGTTTATTAGCTGTAAGTTCATCTTCTAACAGTAATCTGCATTCGCTTTGCCACTCACGTTGCATCATTAGCGGTAAGCGATAAATAACCACATTTAAAAAACTACCAATACATAAACTAATTAAGCCAATAGTGGTTAAATAAAACCACAACTGGCTTTGCATTACTTCAATAATACTTTGCATTTGTTTACCTAAAACTAAAATTTTTTAATAATACCAATTAACAGCGCGATGTAAAATCGCGACTACGCGGTTTATGTCACGGCACCGTAGCAGCGGGTTTACCCCGCGACTGTTACCATTATTGCGCGATGTAAAATCGTAATTAAAAACGCGACTACGCGGTTTATACCACGGTAGCTTAGCAGCGGGTTTACCCCGCGACGGTTGCTATTACTGCGCGATTTTTACAATTATTGCGCGATATAAAATCGCGACTACGTGTGTTTTTAAATAGGTGTTTATATTTTTAAAGGTATTAAATAACAGAGCCAAGCTGGAAAATAGGCAAGTACATCGCGATAATCAAGCCACCAACAAGTACACCTAGTACGGCCATAATAAGTGGCTCAAGTAGGCTTGAAAGACCATCAACTGCATCATCAACTTCTTGCTCGTAAATAGTAGCAACTTTCGCAAGCATGCCATCTAATGAGCCTGACTCCTCGCCAATCGCTACCATTTGAATAACCATATCAGGAAATATTTTAGAGTTACGCATAGCCCAGTTCATCTGATTACCAGAGCTAACCTCTGCTTTTATATCTAAAATAGCGTAACGATAAACAGCATTACCTGAAGCGCCTGCAGCAGAATCAAGTGCATCAACCAGTGGCACACCAGCGGCAAACGTAGTTGAAAGAGTCCTTGCATAGCGAGCCACTGCTGCTTTATTTAAAATCATGCCGATAACAGGGAGTTTTAGTATCGCTCGGTCGGTTGCATCTCTGAGCTTTAAACTTCTTAGTTTTGCTTCTTTAAATATCCAGCCAGAGACTACAACGAAAATAAGTGCTACCCACCAGTAACTTTGCATGAACTCAGATATGCTAATTACAAATAAGGTGAATGCTGGTAGTTCAGCACCAAAGCCTGCAAAAATGTCTTGAAATTGAGGTACTACAAATATAAGAAGTATTGATGTCACTATTAAAGCTACAACTAAAACAGCGATAGGATAAAACATCGCTTTTTTTATTTTCGATTTTAGTGCTTCTGACTTTTCTTTATAAATAGCGACACGATCAAATATTTTATCAAGAGCTCCTGATTGTTCACCTGATTCTACTAAGTCGCAGTATAAATCATCAAAATAACGAGGATACTTTCTTAGAGCTGCAGATAATGGTTGGCCGGCTTTGACATCATTACCTATAGAGGATAAAAGCTTGTTGATACTTTTATTAGTTGAGCCCGTGGCAATCATTTCGATAGACTGTATTAGCGGAACGCCTGCCATCAACATGGTAGCTATTTGGCGGGTTATTAAAGAGATATCTTTTGGGGTTATCTTTTGATTGTTAATACCAAATAAAGGTTTTGCCTTACGTTTGACTCTTGAAGGAGTGATACTCTGTTTACGTAATTGAGCTTTTACTAATGCTATGCTGGTTCCGGTTATTTCACCTTCTAAGCGCTTGCCTCTAGCGCTAACACCAACCCATTGAAAAGTGTCGAGCGATTTTTTGTTGGGTTGTTTTGACATTAATTTAGCTCTTTACTGATTTATACAAAAAAGGTAGCTAAACAAGCTACCTTTACAAAGAGTGCTAATTTACAAATTATTTATCTGCAGCTGCAACTGTACAAGAGCTAGGTAACCAGCTTGCTTTTGCATTATCTCCTGTAGCTGCGCCTGTACATATCCATTCACTTAAGTTGAAACCTGAAGTGAAATCTGTTGCTGAAGCCGCTGCATCACCATTTTGTGGAGATAGTGTGATAGTTAAGCCTGACAGATCGTCCTGGCCTGTTGCTAAAATCACTCCAGCATCACTTACAGCAACAGTTGTTACATATTTAGTTGTTCTAAAATCAGCATAACAGTCATCAGGATCTCGACCTACTTGTGCTTTTTCACTTACACATGTCTTCGCACCACTAGCTGCAAGCATTAGCTCTGCCGCTTTTGCTCTAGCAGTATAATCTTGATAGGCAGGCAGTGCTACTGCAGCAAGAATACCTATGATTGCTACTACAATCATTAATTCAATTAGGGTGAAACCCTGTTGTTTTTGAGTCATTGTTTTCATGTTTCCTCTCCTAAAGGATAGATTTTTGTAACTTAAATCACTTAAGCGGCAAAGTGCCTCACTTAATTTAACTGATTTACTTTACAGTTTTACTTAAAATTAATTTTATTACACTTTAGCTTTAGAGTATGAAACACAAAAGCCGTATGTGAATTCATTATCTTTAGTACTAACTATAAAAGTTTACTAAGTGCACTACATGTTGTAGCAGCAAATAGTATAGGCATAAAGTAAGTAGTTTAGTTGCTTTAGTTTTTAATTATGTCTTTAAAAACTAAAGGTACTAGTTATTTATGACTACCTTTTAAAATAAAATAGTACAACAGAATTAGTCTACCATTTTATTTTAG